>NZ_JBDODP010000050.1:0-1433 GCF_044582135.1 Guyparkeria halopsychrophila
ACGGCCTACGGAACGCTCCTCTACCATGCCTTACGGCATCCGCAGCTTCGGCAGTGTGCTTGAGCCCCGGTAAATCTTCCGCGCAGGCCGACTTGACCAGTGAGCTATTACGCTTTCTTTAAAGGATGGCTGCTTCTAAGCCAACCTCCTGGCTGTCTTCGCCTTCCCACATCGTTTCCCACTTAGCACACATTTGGGGGCCTTAGCTGGCGGTCTGGGTTGTTTCCCTCTCCACAATGGACGTTAGCACCCACTGTGTGTCTCCCATGATTGCACTTCTCGGTATTCGGAGTTTGCCATGGTTTGGTAAGTCGGGATGACCCCCTAGCCATAACAGTGCTCTACCCCCGAGAGTGAGACATGAGGCGCTACCTAAATAGCTTTCGAGGAGAACCAGCTATCTCCGGGCTTGATTAGCCTTTCACTCCGACCCACAGCTCATCTCCTAATTTTTCAACATTAGTGAGTTCGGGCCTCCAGTCAGTATTACCTGACCTTCACCCTGGCCATGGGTAGATCGCGCCGGTTTCGGGTCTACTGACCGCGACTGAACGCCCTGTTCAGACTCGCTTTCGCTACGCCTCCCCTACTCGGTTAAGCTTGCCACGATCAGTAAGTCGCTGACCCATTATACAAAAGGTACGCAGTCACAGAACAAGTCTGCTCCTACTGCTTGTACGCACACGGTTTCAGGTTCTATTTCACTCCCCTCGCCGGGGTTCTTTTCGCCTTTCCCTCACGGTACTGGTTCACTATCGGTCGGTAAGGAGTATTTAGCCTTGGAGGATGGTCCCCCCATATTCAGACAGGATTCCACGTGTCCCGCCCTACTCGACATCACGTCAGAAGAGCTTTCGTGTACGGGGCTTTCACCCGCTATGGCCAGACTTTCCAGACTGTTCCACTAACTCAAAAGACGCTTGATGGGCTGTTCCCCGTTCGCTCGCCGCTACTAGGGGAATCTCGGTTGATTTCTTTTCCTCGAGCTACTTAGATGTTTCAGTTCGCTCGGTTCGCCTCCATGACCTATGTATTCAGTCATGGATACCTCTTTCGAGGTGGGTTCCCCCATTCGGACATTTCCGGATCAACGCGTATTGCCAACTCCCCGGAACTTTTCGCAGGCTGTCACGTCCTTCATCGCCTCTTACCGCCTAGGCATCCACCGTGTGCGCTTGGTCACTTGACCATATAACCCAAAGCAACACACCAACTTGGTGCGTCGCGAGTTATTGTCTCGCTGACACAAGATACAACGTACATACATGAATCCTTAAGATTCATGCCGCATTCACTTTACTTGTTAAAGATCGGTTGCTTCTGACCGTGTCAGAACCCAAAACACCACCCAACGGTGATGCTCTCGGTTATGACTCGAGCTAGACGAGCCGTGACCACTCGGCCCCAGGTCCCCAGGGCCGTCCGGTCGGGCG
>NZ_JBDODP010000051.1:0-1374 GCF_044582135.1 Guyparkeria halopsychrophila
CACCCTGAGCCAAATAGCTGTCGTCACTTTTGCGACATCATGTCGCAAAATACCAATGCCTCTACCGGCGTGCCCATACGCTAACGACAAATAGCTGTTTGCGACATCATGTCGCAAAATACCAATGGCCCTCGGTATCGCCATATGCCTGACCGAATTGGTCAGACGCTAAGCCAAATGGACGTCATCACTTTTGCGACATCATGTCGCAAAATCCCAATGACCCTACCGGCGTTCCCATCCGCTAACGATAAACCGGCGTTTGCGACATGATGTCGCAAATTCGAAATGGTCTTATCGGCGTCCCAAATACCAGGGTTGTCTTAGGAGTGGCTCGGTTGATTCTGAACCAAATAGCTCTCGTTACTTTTGCGACATCATGTCGCAAAATCTCAATGGCCCTATCGGCGTTCCCAGGCAGGGGCCTCGCTGGTGCGATGACCCGGTAAATCGTCCAGTCTTTAACATTGTAGGTGGTAGGACACGGTGTAAATGTTAGTAGGACACAGACCGGTAATCTCAAAGCCCAAGGCACGGAGGATTAGCGCACTGCCGGAGTAAATCGTAAAATGAAGCTATCGTGCATCTATAATGATTTAAAATACGCTAAAAAACAAAATAGCGAAATAGAAACCTGATCTCAGAGTCGTCGATTTACACTCCAATCAATCAATTTACCCTCCTGCTCAGTCGGGTGCTTTCCCTAAAAAATAAGCTGGCTACCTATGTGGTAGGACACAGGCCTGGCATCTCAAAAATAAGTATTTATGAGCATAAATAAAACCTAGCTGTAGCCCTTGCAGCACAGGAGATCTGGAAGGTTTTGAGGGGGGACTTTCACGCATGAAAAAAAGAGGAAGTCAGACCTTAACTACTCAGATTAATCATCTTTGCCTTTGATTCGAGCTGTTCTCCTCCCTTCTTTAGCAGACATCGTAAGCATCCAGTCCCCTGCGCCATTGCTGACCACTCTCATGCTAGGCTGGTAGTGTTTCACAACACTTTCTAGCAGCTTTTTGTCTTCCTCGTCTTCCTTAAACCACCCAAACATTTTTAGGCCTCCTTATCAGAAAATGCTCGCTCAATCGTTATAACATACCCCGAAGACAGGCGCTCGCCGGAAACCTCGATCTCATCTCCAACCGACATTTCAGCACGATCCAGAAGCTCCTGCGGAATCTCGACAAAGTGGTTTTCGCCGTCAAAATGAATTTTTCCATCCATAAGAAACCTTTCCCCAATGATAAGAGGGCGATCTAGAAGAAAGTCAGCATCTGCTTTTTCGTGGTCAAAGAGCGACTTCCAAGACAGCTCTGCGCTCATCTTCTCGCTCCTTTGGAAGTGTAATCACAGCAATTCTACCTTTTGTAGAGG
>NZ_JBDODP010000053.1:0-1269 GCF_044582135.1 Guyparkeria halopsychrophila
TGAAGTGGTCCCCGAAATTCGGACCAGGCGCTAAGCTCTGATCATTCCAAGAGGAGAACCTGATCATGAGTAGGAAACGCCGGCAGTACAACAGTGACTTCAAGGCCAAGGTGGCACTCGCCGCCGTCAAGGGCGAACAAACCACGTCGGAGATCGCGGCCCGTTTCGAGATCCATCCGACCATGGTGAGCCAGTGGAAGCGCGAGTTGCTGGAGAACGCCACCGGGGTCTTCGAGGGCAAGGGCGCCAGCAAGGCGGCCCAGAAGACTCAGGAGGAGGTCGACACGCTTTACCGTGAAATCGGCAAGCTGACGGTGGAACGCGATTTTTTGTCACGCAGGCTCGATCGTTGAGCCGGGCCCAGCGCTTGGCCCTGATCGAGCCCCAGGCTTCTGACATCAGCATTCGGCGCCAGTGCCGGCTGTTCGGTCTCAGTCGATCGTCGGTGTACTACCAGCGCAGAGAGTTACGAGACTGCGATCTGGAGTTGATGCGCCTGATCGATGAGGAACACCTGCGAACACCGGTCTATGGCTCACGGCGCTTGACGGTCTATCTCAACCGCCTGGGGCGCGCAGTGAACCGCAAGCGCGTCCAGCGACTGATGCGCCAGATGGGACTGCAAGCGGTATACCCGAAGCCGCGCACCAGTCGCCCGGATAAGGGGCACCGGATCTACCCCTACTTGCTGCGGGATCGTGTCATCGACCGACCAAACCAGGTCTGGGCAACCGATGTGACCTACATCCCGATGGCACGCGGATTCATGTACCTGGTGGCCATCATGGACTGGCACAGCCGCCGTGTGCTGGCCTGGCGAGTATCGAATACGCTGGACACGGACTTCTGCATCGACGCCCTGGAGGAAGCCCTGACGCACCACGGGTCTCCCGAGATATTCAATACGGATCAGGGCTGCCAATTCACCAACAAAGCGTTCACCGAGGTGCTGGCAGCCCATGATGTTCGGATCAGCATGGACGGCAAGGGGTGTTACCAGGACAACATCTTCGTTGAGCGACTCTGGCGCAGCGTGAAGTACGAGTGCGTCTACCTGAAAGCCTTCGAGAATGGCGTCCATCTGCGCGAGGATTTGAAGCGTTACTTCACCTGGTACAACATGAATCGGCCCCATCAGGGGCTGGACGATGCGACACCCGACGAGGTGTACTTCGATCAACCACTGACCCAGGCGGCCTGACGCCTGATGACAATCCGGTCAGAGCTTAGATCGCCTGTCAGGTGGTCCAGAGGATGGGGTCCACTTCA
>NZ_JBDODP010000054.1:0-1247 GCF_044582135.1 Guyparkeria halopsychrophila
CCTGTGTAGTGGTCAAGCGATCTTGGACAGTTCGTTGAGTGATTTCTCGGTTTCCGCCGGCGTTTTGCCTTCGAGGTACTGGTGAGGGCGGACCGAATCGTAGTAGCCCATCAGGTACGCTCCGGCGTCTCGTCGGGCCGCGGTGATTGAATCGTAGCCACCGCGTGGCATCCATTCGCTTTTGAAGCTCCGGAATAGGCGCTCCATCGGGGCGTTGTCCCAGCAGTTGCCTCGCCGACTCATGCTCGGCTCGATGGCACAACGTGACAGGGCCGACGCGTAGGAGGCCGCTGCGTATTGCACGCCCTGATCCGAGTGAAACAGTACCCCACGAGGCTGGCCCCGCTGCTGCCAGGCGTGAGTCAGAGCGGTTTCCGTCAGGCGCGCATCCGGCGAGTCGGAGACCGCCCAGCCCACGACACGGCGGGCGAACAGGTCCATGACCACGGCGAGATAACACCAGCGCCCATCCGCCCAGAGGTAGGTGATGTCGCCACACCAGACTTGGTCGGGGCGTTCGACCGCGAACTCGCGATTCAGCCGATTCGGCACCTCGGGCTTCTCCTGCCGAGCGTGCTTGTACGGGGCACGGCGAGGCTGCCGGCTGACGAGGTTGGCCTCCTGCATCAACCGCCGGGCCTTGAACCGGCCCAACGACACGCCATCGGCAGCGAATCGCGCTCGCAGTGTCCGGCTGCCGGCCGACCCCCGGCTTTCGTTGAAGTACCGGGTCGCCTGGGCTCGAAGTGCGAGCCGGTCGGCGTCCACATCGCGTTGTTTCTGTTCGCGGTAGTGGTAGAAGCTCGACCGGGCGACGCCCAGCGTCTGGCAGGCAAGCGCCACGTTGACAGGCTCTCTCAGTCGGTCGATCACCGCGAATGTCGCGTCTCGTCCTCGACGAAGAGAGCCGTCGCTTTTTTTAAGATCGCTTTCTCCTGTTCGAGGCGCTTGACCTTGGCCTCCAGCTCGGCGATCCGGCGGTGTTCCTCGGTCAGCGGGGCATGTCCCTTCGGGACCGTTCCTTCCCGCTCGGCACGAGCCTGCTTGACCCAACGGCGCAGAGCCGTATCGCCCACGTTGAGCGAGGCGCATGCCTCGGGCACGGTATAGCCCTGATCCAGCACCAGGCTCGCGGCCTCAAGCTTGAACTCTTCCGAAAAATGACGTCTTCCCATCTCGGTACACCTCGTGGTTGTGGTGGCAAATTACCACCTATCGCGGTGTCCAAGATCAGTGAACCACTTCAC
>NZ_JBDODP010000055.1:0-1221 GCF_044582135.1 Guyparkeria halopsychrophila
GGGTTCTGCCCTGATTTTGCGGACACTTTCGAAAAGGCCCATCATGGGCCGCTAGGAGGTGTTCATGACCCAAAGACGTCGATACAGCCGAGAGTTCAAGCACGAAGCCGTCGAGCTGGCGCGTAATCCATCGACCAGCATCCGGCAGGTCGCCTTGGAACTCGGTCTCAACCCGAACATGCTTGCCCGGTGGAAACGGGAGGCCGACCAAGACGATGCCCCGGCCTTCCAGGGCAGTGGAACGGCTCGGGATCAGGAACTTGCCGCCGTTCGGCGAGAGCTGGCCCGTGTGAAGAAGGAACGTGATTTTTTGCGCGACGCGGCAGCGTTCTTCGCCAGGGAGTCGTCCTGAAGTATCGGACGATCTGGCGCTGTCGCAGTGACTATCCCGTTCGCCTGATGTGTCGTTGCCTGAACGTCTCGACCAGCGGCTACTATGCCTGGGCTGGTCGTGATCCCAGCCAACGGGCCCGGCACAACGAGTGGCTGCTCGAACGTATCAAGGCGCATCACGCGTCAAGTGACGGCGTTCTCGGGGCACCGAGGATGCATGAGACGCTTCGCCACGAAGGCTTGTCCGTCGGTCGCCACCGAGTCGCTCGCCTGATGCGGAAGGCTACGCTGTGCGGCGTGCCGCAGCGGCGACGCTGGGGCAAGAAACCGATCGGTCGGCGGCCGGTGAACGTGAGCAATCACCTGAACCGAGACTTTGCGGCCACGGCGGGTAACCAGAAGTGGGTGACCGACATCACCTACATCCGCACGGCGGAAGCCTGGCTTTACCTGTGCGTCGTGATCGATCTCTTTCACCACGAGGTGGTCGGCTGGTCGATGAGCCGGACACAGGACCGCTCGATGGTGATCAACGCCGTGCTGATGGCGCTGTGGCAGCGAAAAGGTGACGATCCCGTCGTCCTGCATTCGGACCGGGGAACTCAATTCACCAGCGATGACTATCAGCAGTTCCTCGCCGACCACAACGTGCTCTGCAGCATGAGTGCGGTTGGCCATTGCGCCGACAATGCAGCAGCCGAAGGGTTCTTCGGCATGCTCAAGCGGGAGCGGATCAATCGGCGCCGATACGCAACGATTGCCGAAGCCCGCCAGGATGTGTTCGATTACATCGAGCGTTTCCACAACCCGAGAGTCCGCCGACGAATCCGGGCCAACGACAACGCATTACCCTTAAGCCAACCGTCCGCGAAAACGGGGTAGAACCCA
>NZ_JBDODP010000056.1:0-1174 GCF_044582135.1 Guyparkeria halopsychrophila
TGAACTGACCCCCAAAAGTTGGACGGTTGGTTAGCCGGGCACCAAGGCCTGAGTCCTGTATTCCACGGGGCTCAGGCCTTTTAGTTTCTCTTTGATCCGATCGTGATTGTAATAGCGGATGTAGCGCTTGATCTCGAGGATGAAGGCCTCGACGGTTTTGAACGTCCGACCATGAAAGCACTCGCTCTTCAGGATGCCGAAGAAGTTCTCCATCACGGCGTTGTCGTGGCAATTGCCCTTTCGGGACATGCTCGGCTCGATGCTGTGCTGGTTCAGAGTCTGACGGTATAGCGGCATCCGGTATTGCCATCCTTGGTCCGAGTGCAGCATCGGCCTCTCACCCGGCGCCAGACGCTTGATGGCTTGCTTGAGCATCGTCATCACCAGCGGTAGCCGAGGGGTGCGGGCAATCTCGTAGGACACGATCTCCTGGTTGTAGAGATCCAGGATCGGCGACAGGTAAAGGCGCTCGCCTCGAACCTTGAACTCGGTCACGTCCGTCACCCACTTGTGGTTGGGACGATCCGTCTCGAACTGCCTCTGCAATCGATTCGGCGCCGTCTTCCCCTCTTCACCACGATAGGAGCGGTAGCGCTTCGGCCGTAGCCGGCAGGCGAGGCCCAGCTGGCCCATCAGGCGTTGCACCGTCTTGTGGTTCAGAGGATGGCCCTGACGACGTAGCGTCCAGGTGATGCGGCGGTAACCGTAGCGGCCCCGGTGCTGATGGAAGATGGCGGCGATCCGCCGCTTCTCATCGGCATACCGGTCCGGTCGGGCTGAGGCCCGGCACCAGTAGTAGTACACGCTACGGGACATTCCAGCCGCCTTGAGCAGCCATTTTAGGGTGTGCCTTGGCCTCAGTTGGTTGATCAGCCGCGCTTTTTCTTCTCGGCGGATCGTTTTTCCTGGACCAAGGCCTTCAACTTTTTTAAGTAGTCGTTCTCCGCCCGTAGGTACTCGAGCTCATCGTTGAGTTCTTTTGGCGTCATGTTCTCCGGCGCTTTGCGACGCTGGGGAAGCGGCGGCGTGTGGGGCTTGTGCTTGGCCATCTTAGGTGGTCTCCCGCGGCGTTTGGGGTCCAGCGCCGCCATGCCACCTTCGGCAAACGCCCGTTGCCATTGCAGAAGCGTAGCAGGCGTCGCGATATTGAAAGCGGCACTCGCTTGGCGAATAG
>NZ_JBDODP010000057.1:0-1053 GCF_044582135.1 Guyparkeria halopsychrophila
GGGGTACTTCTGAGCCGATGGCTCAGAAGAGCTTGAAGCGGGAAGCTTGAAGTTGGAAGAAACGAGGCGTGACGCCTCGGCTGGACATGGAGCGTTCAGATGGATTTCGAGAAGCTTGAGGTTTGGAAGCGGTCGGCTCGTTTATCAGCGGATCTATACAGGGCGACGCGGGATCTTCGTGATTTTGGTTTTCGGGATCAAATCACACGATCCGGGCTGTCTGTTCCCAGTAATGTCGCAGAAGGGATGAGTCGCCGTTCCTCGAAGGAAAAGTATCGCTTTCTCGATATCGCCAAGGGCTCCTGCGCTGAGCTTCGAACACAGATATACATCGGCATCGACATCGATTACCTGGACCGGGATAAGGCATCCCGCTGGCTTGCGGAAACCCGCGAAATCGCCGCGATGCTCACCGGCCTGATGAACAAAGTAACGAGCTGAAGCGTGCGGCTGGAAGAACCCCGGAGGTGTGACAGGACACTTCCAGCTTCCAGCCTCAAGCTTCGAGCTATCTCCCAAGGAGAGACCATGGCACACGCATCGGACTTGATCGCCTCGGACATCGGGGCCTATCTAAAATCACATGAGAACAAGGGGCTGCTGCGGTTTATCACCTGCGGTAGCGTGGATGATGGCAAGAGCACCCTGATCGGACGATTGTTGTTCGAATCGAAGCTGTTGTTCGAGGACCAGCTAGCCGCGGTGGAAGCCGACTCGAAGAAGTACGGCACCCAGGGCGGGGAGATGGACTTCGCCTTGCTGGTCGACGGCCTGGCCGCTGAGCGTGAGCAGGGCATCACCATCGACGTGGCCTATCGCTTTTTCTCCACCGACAAGCGCAAGTTCATCGTCGCTGATACCCCGGGCCACGAGCAGTACACCCGCAACATGGTCACCGGCGCCTCGACCGCCGATGCCGCCATCCTGATGGTCGACGCCCGCCAGGGCGTGCTCACCCAGACCCGCCGGCACAGTTTTTTGATGCACCTGATCGGCATCCGCCATGTGGTGGTCGCGATCAACAAGATGGACCTGGTCGACTACTCGCAGGAA
>NZ_JBDODP010000058.1:0-975 GCF_044582135.1 Guyparkeria halopsychrophila
GGCAGACTCAACCTGCAAGTGCAACACAGCCCCACCTGAACCTGCCAGGATGCGCCCCATGAGTCGAAGCCCGTACCAACACCTGACCGCCATCGAACGAGCAATGATCCGCCTGCTCGACCAAGAAAACCATAGCGTGCGCGAGATCGCTCGACGCGTCGGTCGCAGCCCGGCAACCGTCAGCCGGGAACGTCACCGGGGACGTGACGATCAACAGCGCTACTGTCCGTCGACAGGGGCCCGTGTCTATCGGCAACGGCGGCTACAGTCCCGTCGCCCGCACAAGCTCCAGGCCGGATCGGCTCTGCACGATACCGTCCGGCGTCATCTGCTCTACCGCCTCTGGTCTCCCGAGCAGATAGCGGGCAGACTCAAGCGCATGCACCCGGACAACCCCGAACGGCACGTCAGTCACGAAACCATCTACGCGGCCATCTATGCCCACCCCAAGGGCTCATTGCGCCAGGAGATGATCGACCTGCTGCGTCAGCAGCGCAGCAAGCGAGGCCCGCGCCGCCGACGCACCCCCGCCGGCAGCGCCATGGTGCCCGAGGATCTCTGCATCCGGCACCGCCCCGAAGAAATCGAGGAGCGACTGGCACCCGGCCACTGGGAAGGCGACTTCATCAAGGGCGCCTTCAACCGATCGGCGGTGGGCACACTCGTCGAGCGCAAGACCCGCTACGTCGTGCTCTGCCGGATGCGAGGCTGCGATGCCACGGCCGCCCTCGACAGCTTCACCCGCCAGATGCGTCACATGCCCGCCTGTGTGCGCGAGACCATGACCTATGACCGCGGTAGCGAAATGGCTCGGCACGTCGAGCTTTCCAAACGGCTGAACATGACCATCTGGTTTGCCGATCCGCACGCCCCGTGGCAGCGAGGCAGCAACGAAAACACCAACGGCCTGCTGCGACAGTTTCTGCCAAAGAGCACCGACCTCAGCCAGGTAACGCAAACTCAACTCAACGACAT
>NZ_JBDODP010000059.1:0-780 GCF_044582135.1 Guyparkeria halopsychrophila
CAGGCGGTAAATCGCCGCCGTCGCGAGGCGGTCCGACTGCGGCTCGATGGCCTGACGGTCGCCCAGGCAGCCGAACGGGCCGGGGTGAGTGCACCGACCGTGACTGCCGCTTTTGCTGCATTCAAGCGCGGCGGCTGGCCGGCGGTGGATGTCGGTCGCCGCGGGCGGCCACGAAAGGCGGAGAGTCAGGCGGGCCCAGACATAGGCGATGACATGGGTGCGGCCATGCAGGCGGTGTTCCGTGCATCCCCGGGACGATGCTGGGACGTGGAGCAACTCGCCGAGGCGATCGAGTCGCGTATCGGTAGCCGTCCCGATGCCCGGTCGATTCGCCGGCACTTGGCCGACTGGGGACTGGTGCCGCGCCGCGGTGCGATGCCGCGCGGCAAGACCGGCCCGATCGGCAAATGCCTCGTCTGGGCAAGCACCCATGACGCCGCCGTGCTGGAGAGCCGCTTGCGGAACGTGCCGGGTGAGGCGCCGATGGCAGGGGGCTACCAGTTGACCGCCCAGGATGCCCGAGGGCGACTGTGGTTCGCCCTGTACGCCGAGCCGCCTCGGGCACAGGACTACGTCGCCTTCTGGCAGACCGTGGCCGAGCGCATCGGCGCCCCGCTGGCGATCGTCACCCGCGGCATCGCGGTGCAATCTTCGGCGCTGCAACAGGCGTTGCACCCGCATCGCGGCCGCCTGAGGGTGGTGGCCCGCCCCCGCAGTACACGGCCGATTGCGCGGCAAGAGCCGAAACGAATTCAAGACAAGACCAGGAATGGGAACCAG
>NZ_JBDODP010000006.1:0-105948 GCF_044582135.1 Guyparkeria halopsychrophila
ACCCGAAACTTTTCAAAGTGCCAGCGGCATCTGTAACTGTGGATCCTCTACCTTGTTCCCCTCGACTGCAGCCACCTTCTCTCGCGCCGCAACGACCCTGTCCTTCATCAGACCCGCCACCGCTGCAAACACCGGCACGACCACCGAGTTGCCGAACTGACGGTAGGCTTGGGTATCGGAGACCGGAATCACGAAGCGGCTTTCCCCGGCTTGATCGAACCCCATCAGGCGCGCGCACTCATGGGGAGTAAGTCGTCGCGGACGGTTAAGCATGTTTTTCTCGTGATGAAGGCCAAGGATTTCGTCAAAGCCTCGATCGACAAGTATCTCCGATCCATCCTTGTGGTAACGCGCCGACAGCGTTCTGGCAGTATCGTTGGGGCCAGTGAGGCCGAAACCAAAGCCATTGCCTTTGGCACGGTGCTTTGCAGCGTAGCCATACAGATACTCCCAGAGCTTCGGGGTCAATATGTACTTATCGTCATATTCATCGTCGAGCAGATCAGCGAAGGCTGACCGATGCTCCGGATAGAATCTCTCCATGTCGCGCAACGTGAAACCATGATGCACCTCAAGGTCACGCCGGAATCCCACCAGCACGATCCGTTCACGGTGCTGGGGAACAAAGTTCGCCGCGTCGATGATCTTGGGGTCACGCCCTTTCGGGGCGTCGATATCCGCCACCTCATACCCGAGCTCGTCCAGAGCTTCACAGATCACCCGGAAGGTGCGACCTCGATCATGACTCTTCAAGTTCTTCACATTCTCCAGGACAAAGGCTGCGGGGCGTTTTGCGGCAATGATGCGAGCAACATCAAAGAAAAGCGTGCCCTGCGCCTCGCATTCGAAACCGTGTTTCCGCCCCAGCGAGTTTTTCTTTGATACCCCTGCCAGAGAAAACGGCTGGCACGGGAAGCCGGCTAAAAGCACATCGTGATCAGGCACCTCCCGATCGATGTGTGCATAGGCCGCCTCCTCGCCGATTTCCGGTTTCTCGCTAAGAGTGATGTCCCGAATATCCTTGTTGAAACGGTGCTCCTCCGGGTCGCAGAAATGGTTCGCCTTGTAGGTGCGAACTGCGTGCGAATCCCATTCGGAAGTGAAGAGACATTTGCCACCAACGCTCTCGAACCCACGACGAATTCCTCCGATCCCGGCAAAGAGATCGACAAAAGTGAAGTCAGGGTCGCCATGGTGAGCAGGAGGTGACGGAAGCATCGCCACCAGAGCTTCATGCGCGGCGTGAGTCACCCGGGGCACGGCCTTGCCCTTGGCCCAGCGGTTGATCGTTTCCCGACACCAGTTACCAGGGTCGGCTCGGGACAGATGGTCCGCGACCTGACGTTGATCATAGATCTCCAAAACCCGCTCGAGCAGCGTCGAATCATCTAGATGGGTATAGGGATCACGTAAGGCTGCATCACGGACAAGATGAAGAATCCCGGGATGGCTTGGGGGAGCATAAGTCATGGGCACACCCTTCCTCTGGGTCAAACGAGTGACGAAGTACCACTATGATATTCCAAAATGGCGACAAATCACAGGCAATACTGTTTATTCATACAGCATTACTCATGGCTGGCACAAGGTCCTGTGTTGAACCGATCTCTGGACAAGAGCGATTGCCAAGGTAGAGAACATTCCTGTCAAAAAACGCAAAAGGCCGGGAGATTTCCCGGCCTTTTGCGTGTTCCCACCCCACTCTTGCGGTTCAGTCGCCGGCCGCCATGCGGGCGAACCCGTCAAGCGCCTGACGCACCTTTTCCTGCACCGGCGCGGCGCAATCACCGATCTCGTGTCGCTCGACGAGGTACTCGGCCGTGTTGTAAGCCACCTTGACGGTCTCCCCGTCTTCCCAGATCAGCATCTTCATCGGCAGGTCGATCGCCACCGTCGGGGCGCACTTCATCAACTGGGTACCGAGCTTCGGGTTGCCGAAGATCACCAGCCGCGTCGCCGGCATTTCCATGTCGACCGTCTTGGCGTTGGCCTGGTGATCGACCTGGGCCATGACCGTCAGGCCCTTGCCCTCGACCGCCTCGACCAGACGCTCCTCGGTCTCGGCCACGCTGTACTGGCTTTCCAGCATTGTCAGGCCGTTACCGGCCAGGGCCGCGGCCGGCAGGGCGAAGGCCGGCAGCACCAGCAATGCCGCTCGCATTTTTGAAAAGGTCGTCTTGAGGTGCATCTCGTCACTCCGTCTGTTTGTCTCGGTTACCGTGTTAGTGCACACCGACAGCGGTATCCACGCATTGTTAGTGCACGCCGACGAGGGTTAGTTCATGTCGAGGGCAGTGCCCAGGCAATGCCCTGCATCGGCTCGTCCACCGGGGTGTCGGCCAGGTGATGGGTGTAATTGCTCAAGGTTTCTGCGCGGTGCCAACCAGCACGTCGAGCATCTGGGATGGCTCGTAGCCGGCATCGAGACGGGTCTTCGACTGGAAGATATAGGAGAACGACAGGTACGCCTCGGCACGTGGAAGGGCGTTTTGCCGAGGGGCTTACGGAAGGATAGAGCGACGGGTCGATTCAGACGGCGACGTCCCCGGCACGTCAGGCACGCCTGCGGATGACGGGCATTTTCGACCTGCACGTCTACGCGCGAATGCCCGACGGGCAGAATCACGGCCGCGAGATCGTCGACACCCACCTCGAGACCGCCATCCGCCGCGGGTAACCATCGCCATCAGTGACCCCGTCGAGAAGAGGCATCTGACTCGGCTGTCGCCATCGGCAGGCTATGTGTCCTTGGACACATCCTCGTCCGACGGACCAGACAACGCATCGGTCAGCTCGGCGGCGGACAGCGGCCGCGACTCCTGGGTCACCGGGTCGAGCGTAGCGATGTCCTTGTCGGCCGAGACGGTCTTGAGGTCACGGAACTTACGTGCGCTGGGCAGCACCCGCGATTCGAGCGTGCCTACTGAGCTGTTGTAGGCGTTGACCGTCTGGTTGAGGCTCTTGCCCACCTTGGTCCAGTGGTCGGCGAGCGTGCCGATCCGCTCGTAGAGCTCCTTGCCCAACGCGGCGACTTCGACGGCATTCTGCGCCATGGCCTCCTGACGCCAGCCGTAGGAGACGGCCTTGAGCAGGGCGATCAGCGTGGTCGGGCTGGCCGGGATGACGCGGTTCTCGGCGCCGTACTCGATCAGCCCCGGGTCCTCGGCCAGCGCCGCGGAGAAGAAGGCCTCGCCGGGGACGAACAGCACCACGAACTCCGGGCTGGGATCGAACTGGTCGAAGTAGCTCTTTTTCGCCAGCTGGCCGACGTGGGTGCGCACCTGGCGGGCGTGACGGACCAGCGCGGCCTTGCGCCCGTCCTCGTCCGGCGCCTCGACGGCCTGCAGATAGGCATCTACCGGCGCCTTGGCATCGACGACCACCTGCCGCCCGCCCGGCAGATGGACGATCATGTCCGGGCGCAGGCGGCTGTCCTCACTGGATTGGCTGACCTGCTCCTCGAAGTCGCAGTGCTCCAGCATCCCGGCCATTTCCACCACGCGCTTGAGTTGCAGCTCCCCCCAGCGCCCGCGCGCCTGCGGCTGGCGCAAGGCCTTGACCAGGTCCGCGGTCTCGCGGTGCAGGCGCGGCAGGTGGGTCTGCAACAGGTCGTTGACCTGCTGGCTGAGCGCCGAATAGGCGCCGGTGCGCGCCTGCTCGAGCCCGTCGAGCTTGGTGTCGAACTTCTCCAGGCGCTCGCGGATCGGGGCAGTGAGTTGCTCGATCGCCTTGTGGCGCGCGGAGAGATCGTCCTTGGCCTGGTGCTGGAAGCGCTCCAGGTTCTCGCGCGCAAGCTTGAGGAACGACTCGTTGTTATGCGACAAGGCATCGGCCGACAGCCCCTTGAAGGCATCGGAGAGCTTGTCGCGCGCCTCGTCGAGCAGCTTGAGCTTCTCGTCGGCCGCCTCGCGCTCGCGTTCCAGCCGCTCGGTCAGTTCGGCCTTCTCCGACTTGAGCGTGCTGGTAGTCGACCGCTCGGCATCCAGCGCGACCTGCGTCTCGCGCCGCCGGGTCTCGAGCGCATCACGCATCTCGATCAGGTGCTGGCGCTCGGCCTCATGGCGAGCCGCCATGGTGCGCGCCTCCGCCAGTTCCTCCCGGGCGGCGCTCAGGGCCACGGCCTCGTCCTCGAGCTGGGCCTCGAGACGCTCGTGTTCGGCGGCCAGCCGCTCGCTCTCCCGGGTTTCCGCACGCAGGCGGGCCGCCAGCCAGGCGGTCGCCACCAGCATGACCAGCGCAAAAACTGCCAGTCCCCAAGCAATCGGGTTGTCGATCAGCACGTCGATGGACGTCACGATGTCTCTCCTTCATCCACCGGCCAGGGCGTTCCCGCCCGGCGGTGCGTGTCTAATAGTTGGCGCGCCTCGGCCACATCCGCCCCGATCTGTTCGACCAGGGCATCCAGCGACTCGAAGCGCCGTTCGTCACGGATATCGGCGAGGAACTCCACCGTCGCCAACTGCCCGTAGAGATCGCCGTCGAAGTCGAGCACGAACACCTCCAGGCGCGCTTCGCCACCGTCGACGGTCGGGCGGGTGCCGATATTGGCCACCCCGTAGCGTGTCCCGCCGTCGATGCCGCTCATCCGCACCAGAAAGACACCACGCAACGGCGACTGCCGGCGTCGCAATGCGATGTTCGCGGTGGGGAAACCCAGCTGGCGGCCGCGCTTGTCGCCATGCATCACCCGCCCGCAGAGAAAGTACGGGTGGCCCAGCAGCCGCGCGGCGGCGGCCACGTCGCGGGCCTCGAGCGCCGCACGCACCCGCGTCGAGGAGACGCGCTCGCCATCGAGTGTGACCGTCACGGCCCGCTCGACGCCAAAACCCAGACGCGGACCCATCGATTCCAGCAGGGCGAAATCACCGGCGCGTTTGGCACCGAAACGAAAATCGTCACCGATGACCACGTGCCGCGCGCCCAGCGCATCGAGCAGCAGCTCCTCGACGAAGACCTCGGCCGACATGCTCGCCAGTCGCGCATTGAATGGCATCAGCACCAACCGGTCGACCACGCCCAGAGCCTCGAAGGCCTGGAAGCGTTCGCGCAGGCGCGTGAGCCGAGCCACCGGCGTGACGCCATGACGCTCGGCGAAGAACTCGCGCGGCAGCGGCTCGAAGATCACTACCGTCAGCGGCAGGTCCAACGCGTCAGCCCGTTCGGCGGCCTGCCGAATGACCGCGCGATGCCCACGGTGCACGCCATCGAAATTGCCGATGGTGACAACCGCACCGCCGGCCGGGGCGGCGTCAGGTGGCGTTGTCCCGTGAGACAGGCGGATGAGATCCATTCGGGCTTCCTTCATTGGCGTTCCGTCATTGACGCTCACGAGGCACCAGGCGATCGAAGGCGACCACCGATACCAGGCGGCGCGGGGTCTGCCCCAGTGCCGCAGCAGTAGCCACGAATACCGCCACGCCCAACATGATCAGGCCGAGCACCGCCCCGAGCCGTTCGAGCCAGGCCCAGTCGGTCCAGACCTCGGCGGCCGGGCTCAGCCAGAGCAGCAAGCCCGCCATCGCCAACGCGGCGAGCGTGATGTGGCCGATGAAACGGCGCGTACCGGGCTCGATCCGCCAGACACCACGTCGACGCAGGGTCCAGCCCAGCAGCAGCGCGTTGACCCAGGCGGCCATCACCGTGGTCAGTGCGAGTCCCACGTGGGCGAGATCGCCGCCCAGCCAGAAAATCCACGGCACCACCAGCAGGGCCTTGAAGACCAGGTTGGCGCCCACCGAGATCACCGCAATGCGCACCGGGGTGACCGTGTCCTGCCGGGCGAAGAAGCCCGGCGCGAAGATCTTGATCAGCAGGAACGCCGGCAGGCCAAGCGCGTAGGCGGTCATCGCCATCGACACCATCTGGGTATCGGTGGGCGAGAACGCGCCATACTCGAACAGCGTGGCCAGGATCGGCACCGACAGCCCGATCAGGCCGGCCATCGCCGGCACGCCGATCAGCAGGGTCAGGCGCAGCGCGCCGTTGACGGTGCGATTGTAATCCTCGTCGCTGCCCCGGGCGAACGCGCGCGACAGGGCGGGCAGGATCACCGTGCCTATCGCCACCCCGAACACCCCCAGCGGCAGCTCCACCAGCCGGTCGGAGTAGTACAGCCAGCTCACCGAGCCGGCCACCAGCAAGGAGGCCAGGATGGTATCGATCAACAGGTTGATCTGCGTCACCGAGGCACCGAACATCGCCGGCAGCATCAGTCGCAAGGTCTTGCGCACGCCGGGGTGCCGACCGATTCGCGGTCGGGGCAGCAGTCCCAGCCGGGCGAGAAACGGCAGCAGGAAGAACAGCTGCAGGATGCCGGCGACGAACACGCCCCAGGCCAGCGCCATCACCGGCTCGTCGAACAAAGGGGCGGCAACCAGTGTCGCGGCGATCAGGCTCAGGTTGAGCCAGATGGGGGCGAGCGCCGGCATGGCGAACCGGCCGAAGGCGTTCAGGCTGCTGGCAACAAAGGCGGTCAGCGAGATGAACAGCAGGTACGGGAAGGTGATCATCAGCATCGTCTCGGCCAGCTCGAGCTGGGCCGGATCGTCGGTAAAGCCCGGTGCGAACAGCATGACCAGCAGCGGTGCCCCGGCCAGTCCCAGGGCGACGACCACCGCGACAACCGCCGCCAGCGTGCCGAACATGTAATCGACGTAGCGCTTGAGCTCTTCGCGCGTCGAGGTCTCGCGGTACTCGGACAGCACCGGCACGAACGCCTGTTGGAAGGCGCCCTCGGCGAACAGGCGGCGCAGGAAATTCGGGATCTTGAAGACGACGAAGAAGGCGTCCATCGACGCGCTGGCGCCGAACACCCGCGCGAGCAGCATGTCGCGGACAAACCCCAGCACCCGCGAGATCATCGTCATCCCGCCGAAGGCCGCGCTGCTCTTCCAGATGCTCACCTGGCTGCCTCCTCGCTCGCGCAGCAAACTACCCCAGCGTGTGAACCGAACCGTAGGAGCGCCTTCAGGCGCGAATGCAGAAGTGAATTGAGGCCCAAATCCAGGCGCGAACCAGCCGAACGATGACCCGCGCGCCGCACCCCTTCGCGGCTAAAGCCGCTCCTACGACCGACCTCGGCCGCCGTGGCGACAGCAATGGGTTTCGAAACTCGGCGACCAGGCGAGGCGGGGGCTCGCGCCGAACGGCGCGATTCGCTTGCAAGGCAAGCTCCCACAGGGGAGCCGCTCGACCACCCTCGGTCCTGTCCGACCGCCCCGTGGGAGCGGGCCCCGCCCGCCAAGGCCGCCCCAGCGGCCGTCCCGGTCGAACTCTCCTCCGGGGCACAGCGACGTAGCACCGCAGCCGGAACTTCATCCCGGGGCATCGGCGAGACGATTGGTTTTTGGAGAGCCGTCAGGAAGATATCGAAGATCTTGGTTTGCATCAGGAGGGAGGTTCCGGTCGTCGTCAAGACGATACGGCTCCGTTCTGCCCTCGTACCCGACGACCGGGGCGATTTTCTTTGCTCGCGCGAAAGAAAACCGCCGAAAAGAAACGCGCCGGATGTTTCGCCGCGCGTGGCGCGGTTCCCTGCGTTTCTCGCTCCAGCCGAGCCGTACCGACGGGCATCCCTGCCCGACGGCACGGTTGCGCGCGTCCCTGCGCGCAATCCTTCGGACTGATTCGGCTTCCACTGCGATACTCGGCGAAACATACGGGAACCGCCCCACCCCCTGATGGTTTTATTCATGGCCGCGCCAGAGCACCCTGAGCCAACAGATCGACTCACGGTTGCTCACTCGGCTCATCCAATTCCCACAACGGCGCCACCACCTCCCAGACATTCTCCAACACCCGGTCCTGCCCGTCGGCATTCGGGTGGATGCCGTCGTCCATCATCAGCTCGCCCTCGCTCGCCACGCCGTCGAGCAGGAAGGGCAACACGGACAGATCGTTGGTTTCGGCCAGCCGCTCGTACATGCCGGCGAATGGCTCAGTGTAGGCGGGGCCGTAGTTGGTTGGCAGCATGATGCCGAGCAGAACGACCTGGGCGCCATGTTCCTCGATGCGGTCGATCAGCGATTGCAGGTTGGCCTCGATGCGCGTCAACGGCAGGCCACGCAGGCCATCGTTCGCCCCCAGCTCGAGCAGCACCCAGTCGTATTCGCCGGTCTCGAGCACCTCGGGCAAACGCGAGAGGCCACCGGAGGTGGTCTCGCCGCTGACCGAGGCATTGGTCACCTCGAAGCAGTTGGGGGCGCGATCGGCTAGGCGCTCGCGTAGACCGGCCACCCAACCCGCCTCGGTGGGCAACTGGTAGGCGGCAGCCAGCGAGTCGCCGAAGACCAGCACCTGGGTCGGTGCAGCCGGGGTGTCGTCACCTATACTCGCGCCGAACCAGAAACACAGCAGCAACAGACCGGCGATACGCGCCGGCCAGCCGATACCGAGCTTTCCCCATGACCTCATCCGATGCTCCCCGTAACGACGCCCAACCGATTCTGTCCGTCGAGGGCGTCACGCAGACCGTACGTACGCCCGAACCGCTGACCATTGTGCATGAGGCCACCCTGCAAATCTTCCCCGGCGAGGCGGTCGCGCTGGTCGGGCCGTCGGGGGCGGGGAAGTCCACCCTGCTGGCCCTGATGGCCGGCCTCGACTCGCCCAGCCAAGGCGAAGTCGTGCTCGACGGCCACGCGCTTTCGCAACTCGACGAGGATGGCCGGGCCGCGGTGCGCTCGGGCCGGGTCGGCTTCGTGTTCCAGTCCTTCCAGCTGATCGACGGACTCAATGCACTCGAGAACGTCGCCCTGCCCCTGGAACTGACCGGCGCGCGCGATGCCGAGCGCCGGGCGCGGGAGGCGCTGGACGAAGTGGGTCTCGGCGAGCGGCTACGCCACATGCCCAGGCAGCTCTCGGGCGGCGAGCAACAGCGCGTGGCACTGGCCCGCGCCTTTGTCGGCGAGCCGGCGGTGCTGTTCGCCGACGAGCCGACCGGCTCGCTGGACACCGCCACCGGCGAGCACATCATCGATCTGCTCTTCCGACTGCGCGAGCGTCACCAAACCACGCTGGTACTGGTCACCCACGACCCGGCACTGGCGGCCCGCTGTGACCGGGGTTTCCAGGTGCAGGCCGGGCGCGTCAGTGACTGGACGCCAGACCCCGAGGCCCTGCAGGCACATCCCGGAGGCCGGGCATGAGCCAAGCCCCCCACACGCGACGCCTGGCCTGGCAGGGGCTGGTGCGCGAGGTACAGAACGGGCTGCTGACCCCGATGCTGCTCGCATTGCTGGTGGCCGTCTCGGCGGTGACCGCGGTGGGCTTTTTCGTCGATCGCGTCGACGGGGCGATGCGGGCACAGGCCGCGCAGTTTCTCGCCGCCGATGCGCGCGTGGAGGCCCCTGATCCGCTGGAGGCCGCCCTGGAAACGGCGCAGGAGCTCGATCTCACCACCAGCCAACAGGTCATCTTCCCCACCGTGGTGCTCGCCGGCGAGCAGACGCTACTAGTAGGTGTGAAGGCCGTCGACGACGCCTACCCGCTGCGCGGCGAGTTGCGGATCCGGGAGGACGGCGCCCCGCGCACCGTCACGCACGGCCCGCCACCGGGCGAGGCCTGGGTCGCGCCGCGGGCACGCCTGTCCTTAGGGCTGGAACTGGGCGACACCCTCCAGGTCGGCCAGAGCGAGTTGCCGGTGACCGCGATTCTCGAGCGCGAGCCCGACGTGGGCAATGTCTTCTCGCAGGCCGCCCCGCGCCTGATGATCCACCGCGACGATCTCGCCGCCACCCAGCTGGTCACCGACACCAGCCGGGTCGAGCATGTGCTGCTCCTGGCCAGCGATGCCGATGACCGCTCCACCCGACTGGATCGACTGGCCGAGCAATTGCCTGCCGAGTACGAACTCGAACGCCCCGAGAACAGCCAGCCGGCCTTCGAGACCGCCTTCGACCGCGCGGCGCGCTTTCTCGGACTGGCCTCGGTGGTCGCCGTGCTGCTCGCCGGGGCGGCGCTGGTGATCGCCGCGCGGCACTACAACCGCATCCAGCAGGACACCGCGGCGCTGATGCGTGCCCTGGGGGCCTCGTCACGACAGATCGGGGCGATCTACCGCTGGCGCCTGCTGATGCTGGCGCTCGCCGCCGCCATTCCCGGCATCGCGATCGGTGCCGTGACCCAGCTGCTGCTGGCCGACCTGATGACCGCCGTACTTGAGGTGGACCTGCCGCCACCCAGCCTGGTGCCGGTAGTGCTGGGGCTGGCCGTCGCACTGATCGCCCTGTTCGGCTTCGCCCTGCCGAGCCTGATTCAACTCAAGCACACCCCACCGCTGCGGGTGCTCAACCAGCGGGCAACCGCCCCCAGCCCGGCGGCGAGCCTGCTGTTCGGCGCCGGCGTGGCCGCGATCGCGCTGCTGGTCTGGTTCCAGGCGCGCGATGCCGCGCTGGCCCTGTACGTGCTCGGCGGACTGGCGGCGAGCCTGGGCACCTTCCTGGTGGTCGCCTGGCTGCTCGTCAGTGCCCTGCGCCGCTGGCCGGCGCGCGGCGTGGCCCGATTCGGGCTGGCGCGCATGGCACGGGCGCGCTGGGTGTCGGCCACGCAGATCGCCGCGCTGGCACTGGGGGTCACCGCGGTGCTGCTGCTCTCGGTGGTCCGCGCCGATCTGATCGATGCGTGGGAGGGACAGATCCCGACAGACGCACCCAATGTGTTCGCCATCAATATCCAGCCCGACGAGGTGGACGAGATGCGCGCGTTCCTGGACCGGCAAGGCATCGAGGGTGCCGGCTTCTACCCGATGATTCGCGGGCGCCTGGAGGCGCGCAACGGCAACGAGATGAATCCCGGCAACTACGAGGGGCGCGCCCATCGGTTGGCGACGCGCGAGTTCAACCTGTCGACGGCCGAGGACCTGGCCGCGGACAATCAGGTGCTGGCCGGCTCATTCCCGGCCGAGGGTTTCTCGGTTGAGGAGGGCATCGCCGAGACGTTGGGCTGGTCACTGGGTGATCGGCTGACGTTCCGCGTCGATGGCCGGGCGATCTCGGGCGAGATCACCTCGATCCGCTCGGTCGACTGGGACTCGATGCGGCCCAACTTCTTCGTCACCGCCAGCCCGGCGCTGATGGAAAACGTCGCCGCGCAGTACATCACCAGCTTCTATCTACCCGAGGGCAGCGAGGACCGCCAGGTCGAGCTGCTGCGTGCCTTCCCCACGGTGACGCTGTTCGACGTCTCGCGCATTCTCGACGAGGTGCGCACCCTGATCGCGCGCGCCAGCCAGGCGGTCGAGTACGTGTTCGCCTTCACGCTGGCGGCCGGGCTGGTGGTCCTGCTGGCCGCCTTCGGTGCCAGCGAACGCCAGCGGATTCACGACGCCGCGGTGCTGCGCGTGATGGGCGCCAGTCGCCGCATGGTGCTCTCGGCGCTCTGGATCGAGTTTCTGGCACTGGGCCTGCTGGTGGGAATACTCGCGGCGTTTGCCGCAATGGGGGTGGGCTCGCTGCTCTCCGCCCAGGTCTTCGACCTGCCCTGGCGCCTGAACCCCTGGCTGCTGGCCTGGGGCATCGGCGCTGGCCTGCTGCTCGCCGGGCTGATCACCCCGTTGCTGGGGCGGCGCATGACGCGGGTGGCGCCGGCGCGAGCCTTGCGCGGCTGAAACCTGGCGTGCGGAGGCAACCGGTGGGAGCGGGCCGGGAAAAGACCGGCTCGGGTCAGGCGAAGAGGCCGTCGATCTCGTCCCAGAGGGCGCGGTAGGCCTGGTTGGCCGGGTGGCGCGGCTCGCGATAGACGCTCGGCTGTTGATCCTCGCCCATCTGTTCGACGATCGAGGCGTAGGGGATCTCGCTCGAGAGCAACTCGGGGATGTCGTGGCGATGGCGCTCGGCAAACTCGCGGTGCATGCGCCGGCGGCGATCGACCAGGGAGAGGAAGGCGCGCAGCCGTTCGGGGTGGATATGGCGCTCGTCGAGGTGGCGCTTCAATTGGAACCAGGTGCGTTCGGACAGGTGCGTGGGCACCATCGGCACCAACACCATGTCGGCCGCGCGCAGCACGTTGTCCGCCAGCAGCGACAGCCCCGGCGGCGCGTCGATCCATATCTCCTCGAACTGCTCGGCCAGCGGGTCGATCAGCTTGGCCAGCCGGTAGCCGGCGTCCTTCTTGTCGGCGAGATGATGCTCGATCGCCTGCTGACCGGGCAGGGCCGGCAGCACCCAGAGATGGTTGTGAATGGTGGGGCGCACCGAGGCGGCCAGCCCCTTGGGCTTGAGGAGCTTCTTGACCGACCGCTCCGCGCCCGCCTCCGATTGCAGGTACCACGACGCGGCGCTCTGGGGATCGAGATCCCAGACCAGCACGCGCCGACCGGCCGCCGCCGACAACGCCGCCAGGTTGACCGCCGCGGCGGTCTTGCCCACCCCGCCCTTGACCGAATACAGCGCCACCGTCTGGGCCATGCCGATTCCCCGTTTCCGACTGATTAAAACCTGCTTAGGAGCATAGCATCGGGCAGGGTCGGATCTTGTGACAGTCGGCCAGGACCGACCAGGGCACGCCGCACCATAGTCGGCGCAAGCGGGCCACCTCCCCCGAGCCGCACCGATAGGCGCGAGTGCCGATTTGTGGTCAGAACGAGCCAACGGGTGGGTCGACTGCGAGCAGGACGGCCGCTACTGCGGCCTTCGCGGGCAAGGCCCGCTCCCACGGGGCGCCAGCGCGCCTCAGTGCTCGCCCAGCTCCTTGAGCTTGCGCGTGACCGTATTGCGTCCCCAGCCGATCAGCGCGGCGGCCTTCTGCTTGTGCCCGCCGGTGAAGGCCAGCGCGGCCTGCAGCAGGGTGCGCTCGAAGGCCGGCCCCGCCGTGGCCAACAGGTCCTGATCGCCGGCCTTGAGCCGGGCCTCGGCCCAGCGTGACAGGTCGCTGGTCCAGCGCGAGAGCAGTTGGTCGTCGCCATCCACGGCGTGTTCGCCGCTCAACCCCTCGATGATGGTGTCGGGCAGGTCGTCGATGCTGATTTCGTTGCCCGGCGCCATCACGGTCAGCCAGCGGGCGATGTTCTCCAGCTCACGAACGTTGCCCGGCCAGGGGTAATCGCACAGGCGGGCCTCGGCGGACCGGGTCAGGGTCTTGACCGGCACGCCCAGTTCCTCGGCGGCACGGGCGAGGAAAAAGCGCATCAGTTGCGGGACGTCCTCGACCCGTTCGCGCAGCGACGGCAGCTTGAGGCGGATGACGTTCAGGCGATGGTAGAGATCCTCACGGAAGCGCCCCTCCTTGACCAGTTCCTCGAGGCGCTGGTGGGTCGCGGCGATCACGCGCACGTCGCTCTGGATCAGTGAGGTGCCACCGACGCGGTAGAAGTGCCCGTCGGAGAGCACCCGCAACAGGCGGGTCTGCAATTCCAGCGGCATGTCGCCGATTTCATCGAGGAACAGCGTACCGCCCTGGGCCTGCTCGAACCGCCCACGCCGCTGGGCCGCCGCACCGGTGAACGCGCCCTTTTCGTGGCCGAACAGCTCGGATTCCAGCAGATCCTTGGGGATCGCCGCGGTATTGAGCGCGACGAACGGCCCCTCGCGACGCTGGCTGTGCCGGTGCAGGGCGCGGGCGACCAGTTCCTTGCCGGTACCGGATTCGCCGTTGATCAGCACGGTCACCGACGAGCGCGCCAGCCGGCCGATGGCGCGGAAGATCTCCTGCATCGCCGGGGCATTGCCGATCAACTCCGAGCCCGATCCGGCCTCCCCCGGCTCGGCATGCTGCGCGCGTTCCCGCGAGGCATCATAGGCGCGCTCGGCGAGTCGCACCGCCTCGTCGATGTCGAACGGCTTGGCCAGATAGTCGAAGGCGCCCTTCTCGAAGGCGCCCACCGCGCTCTCCAGGTCCGAATGCGCGGTCATGATCACCACCGGGATCGCCGGGTGTGCGGCCGCCAGTCGGGTGAGAAAACTCAGACCGTCCTCGCCGGGCATGCGGATGTCCGAGAAGATCACGTCGGGCAGGTCGCCGCGATCGAGCCGGGCCTGCGCACTCGCCACCTCGTCGAAGGACTCCACGGCGAAGTCGGTGGTGGCCAGCGCCCGCTCGAGGACCCAGCGGATGGCCTGATCGTCATCGATCACCCACAGGCGGGGGATGGGATGTCCGTTGTTCGGCTTGTCGGCGGCTTGCATGGTCGGGCTCACTCGTTCGGTAGATAGGACGCCTTCCGCCCCGGGGCGTGGTCGCCGTCGGGGTGGATGGGCAGGATCAGGGAAAACCGGGTGACGCCGCGCTTGGGCACGAACTCGATCATGCCCTGGTGGCGCTCGGCAATGGTCTGCGCCAGCGACAGCCCTAGCCCACTACCACCGGCCCGGCCGCTGACCATCGGCAGGAACAGGGTCTCGACCAGGTCCTCGGGCACACCGGGGCCGTTGTCCTCGACGTCGATGCGCACGGCCAGTCGATGGCGCTTGCCGTGGATGGTGAACTGGCGCAGCACGCGGGTGCGGAAGGTCAACCGTGGCTCGGGGGTGTTGCCCTCACGCATGGCCTGGACGGCATTGCGGGCGAGATTGAGCAGCACCTGCACCAGTTGGTCGCGATCGGCCCAGACATCGGGAATCGACGGGTCGAAATCCAGCCGCCAGTCGAGCGGCTTGTCGCCCGCCTCGATTCGGAGCAGCTGGCGAACCTGCTCCAGGGGCTCGTGGACATTCACCCAGTGGCAGTCCGGTCGGTCGTTCGGCCCGAGCATGCGGTCGATCAATCCGCGCAGGCGATCGGTCTCCTGCAGGATGATGCGGGTGTACTCGGTGAGGTGCTCGTCGGGGAGCTCGCGCTCCAGCAGCTGCGCGGCGCCGCGCAGGCCGCCGAGCGGATTCTTCAGCTCATGGGCCAGCCCGCGCATCATCTGCCGGGTGGTCATCTGCAGCGAGTTGATCCGGGCGTCGCGGGAGATGCGCAGGTGGCGCTCGATGTCGTTGAGTTCCAGCATCACCCGGGCCCGGGGATAGTCCGGTCGCGGGGTGATCGCGCAGTCGGCCACGCGAGTCGACTCGTGGGCCAGGACCAACTCGATCTCGCGCAGGGTCACGACCTGCTGGGTGGTCAGCGCCTCGCTGATTGTCTCGGCCAGCAGGGGGTTGGCGGCGAAAACCGTCTCAAAGCCCGACTTGAGCGCGGCGCCGTAGCTGGTGCCCAGGAACTGCTCGGCCGCCGAGTTGAGATAAATCGGCCGATTGCGCTCATCGAGCACCACGATTGCGGTGTTGAGGGTGTCGGCAAGCCGGGGCTCGGATCTCGGGTTCATGCACTGCTCCACCGGGCGCGAAACGGCCGACAGGCCAGGCCTGCCGGGCGACTGACGATTTTGGTGCAATTAGCGTGCCCGGCCGAGAGCCACGGCATCGACCCTGACGGATCGCATGGTGGCGGGGCTGGCCCCAAGCGACAGCCCGGGCCAGAGAGTTCGACAAGGAACCAATTGCACCCGATCAGTGCATGAGAATAGACGATCGCACCGTTATTGGGAGGGCGTCATCAATTGAAAGCGCACCGGCGCACTCTCCTTGACCACCTCGCCGTTGCGGTGGATCTGCGCCACGAGCACGTGCTCGCCGGGCGCGAGGCCGTTGATCAGGTGACGACGCCCGGAGGAATCCCGCACGCGCGGCTCACCATCGACGAGAATGCGCACCCGGTCGCCACCCTGGAGATTGGGCTGCATCACCAACCCGACCGTGATGCTGCCCTGCAGGCGACTGGCTACCTCGCCATCGGCCGGCTCGACGATGGCCAGATGGCGATAGGCGGGTTCCTGCGTGTCTGTCCGAGTCTCCTGACCGGACGATGGTGGTGCGGCATCGTCATTGCCGACAGACGTGCCCGCGTCAGCGTCACCCTCACCGGCAGAGCGGGGATCGGCAGCCCCCGACCTCGCCCCTTCCACAGGGGCTGGTTCGGGCACCTTGACCGGCGTCATGGGAATGACCGGGGCAT
The DNA here is from genome assembly GCF_044582135.1 of Guyparkeria halopsychrophila. Classification (NCBI taxonomy): domain Bacteria; kingdom Pseudomonadati; phylum Pseudomonadota; class Gammaproteobacteria; order Chromatiales; family Thioalkalibacteraceae; genus Guyparkeria; species Guyparkeria halopsychrophila. Next base: position 15,931 of record NZ_JBDODP010000006.1, read on the forward strand.
CCTCGACCTCGTGGACGGTCGCGCCCTCGACCGGCTCGTCGGTGAACACCGTCTCGCCGGCGTCGTTGGTGTACTGGTAGATCTTCGCGGCCGCCGACGGCTGGGCCAGCGCCAGCAGCAGTGGCCAGAGCAGGTGGACCCAACGCGACGACCTTCCGTTGACGACTCGCATGGATGTGCCCTCGATGCGTTGGCGGCGGGTCATGCCCCGGATGTCCCGGGTGCCATGGATGTCTCGGGCGGCCGGATCACGGCCCGTAGCTGATCGAGCCGGGACTCGAGCGCCGCGCGATCGGGCGCGGTGACCGTGACATGGCCGAGCTTGCGCCCCGGGCGTGGGGTCTTGCCGTAGTCGTGCCAATGGGTACCCGGCACCGCCAGCACCGCCGCCGGGTCGGGCAAGGTGCCGACCAGGTTGAGCATCGCTACTTCGCCCAGCGGGTCGGTCTCGCCCAGCGGCCAGCCGATCACGGCGCGGATGTGGTTCTCGAACTGCGAGGTGCGCGCCCCGCCGAGGCTCCAGTGACCGCTGTTGTGCACGCGCGGGGCCATCTCGTTGATCACCAGCCGCCCGTCGACGACGAAGAACTCGATCGCCAGCACGCCGACGTAATCGAGCTTGTCCATCACCAGCCGGGCGGCGCGCTCGGCATCGGCCTGCAACGGGTCGCCGCTGTGCGCCGTGGTCTGCCAGAGGATGCCGTGGCGATGCTCGTTGGTCACCAACGGGTAGACCCGCGCCTCGCCGTCGCGACCGCGCACGGCGACGATGGACACCTCGCGCTCGAATGCGAGCATCTTCTCCAGCACCGCCGGGGCGCCGGCCAGTGCCTCCCAGGCAGACGCCGCCTCGCCGGGGTTGCCCGGCCCGCCCTCGTGGGCGGCATGGGCGGGATCGGCCAATCGCACCTGGCCCTTGCCGTCATAACCGAAGCGACGCGTCTTGAGGATCGCCGGGGCGCCCAAGTGAGCAACGCCCTGGACGATGTCACGGACCGAGTCGACCTGCACCCACGGCGCGACCGATAGCCCCAACCCCTCGAAGAACTGCTTTTCCTCGACCCGATCCTGCGCCACGGCCAGCGCCTGCGGATTGGGCATCAGGCAATTGCGTGCCGCGACCAACTCGGCGGAGGCCAGTGGCACGTTCTCGAACTCGAGCGTGACCAGGTCACACTCGACGGCCAGGCGCTCGAGTGCCTCGGCATCGTCGAACTCGGCGCGCAGGTGGCGCCCGACCGAGGCGGCCGGCGGCTCCATGGCCGGGTCGAGGAAGGTAAAGCGGTGCCCCATCGCCACTCCGGCAAGGCCCAGCATCTGGCCGAGCTGGCCACCGCCGATCACGCCGATGTGCAGCCCGGCCGGCTCGCCGGTGCGCCCCTCGACGCGTGGCACCTCGCACTGATCCTGAACGCCGCCCATCGGCTCAGTCCTCGCCCGGCTCGGGCTTGTCGAGCACCGCCTGCGTCTGGCGCTCGCGCCAGTCATCCAGCCGCTCGGCCAGCGCCTCGTCGTGGGTCGCGAGCGTCGCCGCGGCCAGCAGCGCGGCATTGATCGCGCCGGAGCGACCGATCGCGAGCGTGCCCACCGGCACGCCGGCCGGCATCTGCACGATCGAGAGCAGCGAGTCCATCCCCGAGAGGGCCTTGGACTGCACCGGCACGCCGAACACCGGCAACCGGGTCTTGGCCGCGACCATGCCCGGCAGGTGCGCCGCGCCGCCGGCCCCGGCGATGATCACCTTCAGGCCCCGACCAACGGCCGCATCGGCGTAGTCGAACAGCTTGTCGGGGGTGCGGTGCGCCGAGACCACCGCCTTCTCGAAGGGAATGCCCAGCGCCTCGAGCGTCTCGCAGGCATGACCCATGGTTTCCCAGTCGGACTGCGAGCCCATGATCACTCCGACCAGCGGTTGGGGGGCACTCATACGCCGGTCACCAGGGCCGGCAGGACGTCCTGCAGTTGCGGGTGCGTGTTCGCCACGCCCACGGCGGCCACGTACAGGAACACCAGGATGGCCAGCACCCAGGCACTGGCGCGCAGGCCACGGGTCTTGCCAAAGCGCATCGCGACCAGGCCCAGGCCGATGTAGACGATCAGGCCGACGATCTTGACGGTGAGGAAGTCGGGATGAATACCGTTGCCCCAGAACAGCAGCCAGGCGGCGACCAGGGCGCTGACCAGCAGCACGGTGTCGACCACGTGCGGGGTGATCTTCACCCATTTTTTGCTCAACATCGGCGAGCCGGCGAGCATCCAGATGCCGCGCACGACAAAACCGATGAGCGAGAGCACGGCCGCCAGGGCATGCAGTTGGATCCAGAGTGAGGCGTTAGCCATGGGGTATCTTCCCGATTGATGTGTCCGTGTGACCGCGGGGGAAATTTCCCCAGATGCGGAAAGGGCCAAAGCATAAATCATCGGCGCCCACCCCCCAAGGTCGCTACACTGAGGGCTCCGCCGGGTACCCGCGACATGAGGTGATGCCATGCAGCTACCCAACCACCTGGTCTCCCTGCCGATTGGCGCGATCGGCTGGCTGCTGGCCCTCGGCAGCCTCGCCTGGGCGGTGCGCACCGCGCCCTGGCCGGCCCTGCGTGCCGATCCCTCGCGCATTCACCTGGTCCTCCTGGCCGTCGTCTTCCTGACCGGCATGTGGACGCTCTCGGCCACGCTGATGCCGGGGCTGACCCTGCACTTTCTCGGCGCGGCCACAGTCACACTGGTCATCGGGCTGGAGCTGACCCTAATTGCCGGCCTGATCGCCGCCGTTCTCTCCGCATTGCTGTTCGGCCATGGGCTGGCCATCGCCGGCTGGACGTTCGTGCTGAGTGCCGCCCTGCCCGCGGCGATCACCTACGGCATCACGCGCGCCTCGCAGCACTTCCTGCCGCCGAATTTCTTTATCTACCTATTCATCGGCGTGTTCCTCTCCGCCGTGCTCGGCGTGCTGGTCCACGGTGGCGGCACCGCGTTGCTGGTGATGGCGCTGGGGCTGTATGACACGGACATCATCTGGAACAACTACCTGCGCATCCTGCCGCTGCTCGCCTTCCCCGAAGGGGTCATCAACGGCATGCTCATGACGGCCCTGGCACTGGTCAGCCCGCAACTGGTGATCTCCTTCGACGACCACCATTACATCGACGGCCGGTGAGCCGAGATCGCTCGGGCGCGCGCCCAGCTGACACGCTGGCGGATTGCGTCCTGACGTCGTCCATTTGCAAGATGCAACTCGCACCACCGCCATCAGTCCAACTGGGCTCGGGTAAACGTTTGTTTATGGAAGGACGCCGAGCCGCGCGAGGGTGGCATGGAACCTGCTTTATCAAACCCTAGCCGAGCAGGAGTGAGCTCGGATAATTAAGTGACACGAGATATCAGGAGTTCCTCATGAAGAAACTGACCGCGATCGCATTCGCCTCCGGTCTGGCCGTCGCCTCCGGGCAGGCCATGGCCGCCGACATCAAGGCCGGCAAGAAACTGTTCGAGCAGAGCTGCGCCTCCTGCCACGGCCAGCAAGCCCAGGGCCAGGGCATGTTCCCGGCACTGACCGGCAAGAGCGCGGACCACCTCGTCACCGCGCTGGGCCACTACAAGAACGGCAACCAGGACGCGCTCAAGGAAATGGGCGACCTGGGCGGCTCGAACTTCGCCATCATGGCGCCGAACGCTGCCGGCCTGTCCGACGACGACATGGAAAACCTGGGCGCCTACATCGAGACGCTCTAAGCGTCCGAGCACGGTCCCGCAAACGACAAACCCGGACCAGTGGTCCGGGTTTTTTTGTGGCTGATGGCAAGTCACATGGACCTTGCTCGAATCGACTCGCCGCCTACTCCCGCATCAAACCGAGTCTCGCGCCTGCGGGCGCGATTCGCGGGCGGGGCCCGCTCCCCCAATACCTTCACGGCACGGGACGGTTGCGCGTTTTCAGCGCCCGCTGCGTAGCCGGTCGAGTCGCAGGCGGTCGCGCGCATCGAACAGGCGCCGCGCGCCCAGCTGCACCGCTATCAGCGAGCCAAAGCCCGTCGCCGCGGTGATCAGGAACATGATCAGGATCTGGTACTTGACCGCCTCGATCGGCGCCGAGCCGGCGAGTATCTGCCCGGTCATCATCCCCGGCAGGCTGATCACCCCGGCCGCGGCCAGCATGTTGAGCGTCGGGATCAGGCCGGCGCGCATCGAATCCGACCGCAGCTCGGCGGTGGCCTCGCGCACCGAGTGGCCCAGCACCAGCCGCGCCTCGATCTCGGCGCGACTCTGCCACGCCGTCTGCGTCAGGTTGTTCAGCGCCAGCCCGATGCCCGTCATGGTGTTGCCCAGGATCATCCCCAGCAGCGGGATGGCGTACTGGGGCTCGTACCAGGGGTCGGTCTCGATCATCAGGGTCAGGGCCAGCACCGTGACGATCAGCGCGGTCACGCTCATCGCCGCCAGGCCGATACCGTAACCGTGCCAGCCACGGATGGCCCGCTTCTGCCGCGCGACCACTTCGTAACCCGCCAGCCCCATCATCACCATCGCGATCAGCACGATCCACGGCAGGGTCGCCGCGTCGAATACCGCCTCGAGGATCACGCCCACCAGCAACAGCTGCAGCACCATGCGCACGCTGTTCAGGGCCAGCGTGCGAAACAGACCCAAGCCCAGCAGTATCTGCACCACCCCGAGGGCCAGCACCAGCCCGGAGGCCACGATCAGGTCAACCGGCGTCAGGCTATACAGATCCATGCAGCACCCCTCCTTCGGCGGTCATTTCCAGCCAGCGATCGTCGTGGACGGCAATCTCGCGCGGATCGTGACTGATCCACACGGCGGCCGCGGACCGATCTCGCAGATAGTCGAGCAGCAGGCCTGCCATCGCCTCGGCGTTGTCGCGATCAAGATTGGCGGTCGGCTCGTCGAGCAACAGCACGCGCGGCTCGAGCGCCAGCGCGCGCAATACCGCCAGCCGCTGACGCTCACCAGAGGACAGGCGCTCGACGGGCGACTCCCACAATGCCGCCCGCAGTCGCAGGCGCTCCCACCAGGCCTCGGACGGACGGGACGGGAAGTGCTCGGCCACCGTGTCAGCCCACCAGCCGGACTCCGCCGGCACGAGCGCCACCTGGCGGCGCCAGTCGGTCGCCGGCATGGATTGCTGCTCGACACCTTCCAGCTTGATCTCGCCCTCGTGCGGAGACAGATCGGCCAGCGCGCGCAGCATCTGGCTCTTGCCCACGCCCGATTCGCCCCGCACCGGCAGCACCTCGCCGGCGGCCAGCGCGAACGAAACCGGCGGCACGTTCGGCCCGCACAGATCCTTCACCTCGAACAACATGCAGCCCCCACTGTCGAAAAAACACGCCCCACAAACAAAACGCCGGCCCGAGGGCCGGCGTTCCACTTGCGTTGCTCTGAACCGCTGGCGCGCGGTCCGGCTTGCCGGTTATCCGGGCCCCTTAGGAGCCCGCCGGCTCCTCGCCCATGACCGCGATGTAGGCACCCAGCGCCTCGATGTCATCATCGGTCAGGCTCGTAGCCTGCGGGATCATCGCGTAGGAGTTCGGACCCATCTCCTGACCCTTGCGATAGATCTTCAGCAGGGAGATGGTCTGATCCATGCCTGTGCCAGCCAGCTTGGGCGCGTTGAACAGCTCGCCACCGTCGCCTTCGGCGCCGTGGCAGATGGCGCAGGAGGAATACAGTGCGCGACCGCGGTTGATCAGCGACTCGCTGACGATGCGCGGCTCTGCCGGCTTCTCTGCCTTCTGGACCTCGCCACCCTCGGACTTGGCCTCGTCACCACCCTCGCTGGCGCCGGCGTCGCCGCCACCGCCATTGGTGCCACCGAACTCGTCGGCGATGTAGACCGACAGGTTGGCGATCTGCTCGTCGGAGAGGCTGGATGCGTTCGGCGCCATGGTGCCGTAACGACCACCCAGGCCGACCGACTTCAGGTAGTCCTGATCGCCTTCACGATAGGCGGTCAGTTTCTTCTGGATGGCGGAGGCATCCATTCCGGTCAGCACCGGGAAGGCGCCGCCCTGGCCGTTGCCATCCGCACCGTGGCAGGCCGCGCAGGAGGCATAGGCGCCCTTGCCGGCTGCCACATCGCCGTCGACGGCACCGCCGCCATTGCCATTGCCGTCAGCGCTATCGCTAGCGGCATCGCTGTCGCCACCGTCGGAGGCGCCACCGACACCACCGCCGAACTCGTCGCCGATATAGGCGGCCAAGTCAGCAATGTCCTCGTCGGAGAGGTTGGCGGCGTTCGGCGCCATGGTGCCGTAGCGGTCACCCAGGCCGACCGACTTCAGGTAGTCCTGATCGCCGTCGCGGTAAGCGGCCAGCTTCTTCTCGGCCTCGTCAGCCGGGATGCCGGTCAGCACCGGGAAGGCGCCGCCCTGACCCTTGCCGTCGGTGCCATGACAGGCGGCACAGGAAGCGTACTTCTCCTTGCCGGCGGCGATATAACCACCGGAACCATCAGAGGACGTCTCGTCGCCGCCCGCATCCGACTCGTCATCGGAGCCCGACTTGACGTCGGCCGAGGCAGTCTTGGTTTCCTCTTGCTTGGTTTCCGGCGTCTCGACTACCTGCCCTTCGAGTGCGTTCTCGTCAGCGGTGTTGAAGAGCGCGTTCACGAGATAGAACACGGCAACCAGCAGGACCAGCGCCGAGACGAAGCCAACCAGCTTCGACATCGGATCGACCTTGGGGGTATGTTGAGCCACGAGAATCCTCCAGAATCTTTATCGTTTTAGCATGCGCAACGGCGCGTAGTATATCGGCAAAAATCCTCGTTTGACAGAACCGGCGCGCGCATGTCTTCCCCCGCATCCAAAAAAAACCACACATCCGGCAGGGTCTCCAGCTCGGGGCGCGGCAGAAAGGCGTCTCCGGGACTGTCGTCTCCCGTGGGAGAACTGCCCGGCGTCGGCCCCAAGGTCGCCGAAAAGCTCGCCCGCCTGCAAATCGAGACGGTCGAAGACCTGCTCTGGCACCAGCCATTGCGCTACGAGGACCGCGGCACCAAGCAATCGCTCTCGCCGGAACACATCCATGAGGCGGCGCTGTTCGAGGTGCGCATCACCGAGGTGCGCCCGCTGTTTCGCGGCAAGGCCCGCCTGGTTTGCCAGGCCGTGGGGGAAGGCCCGTCCGGCCCGACGCCCCTGACCGTCTGGTTTTTCGGCCGCTTCGGCCCCACGCCCCAGGCCGGCCGGACCTACCTGCTGTTCGGCGAGTTGCAGCACGGGCCGCACGGCCTGGAGATGGCCCAGCCCGAACTGGTCACGCCCACCCAGATCGGCCAGATTCGCCCGGTCTACCCCGCCACCGAGGGCGTCGCCCAGCCCAAGCTGCGCCAACTGGTCGAGGCCGCACTGGAAGTGGCCGTGCGCGAGCTGCGCGACCCGCTGCCCGTCACGATTCGCGAGGCGCGCGACTGGCCGCCGCTGATGCGCGCCCTGCAGCGCATCCACCTGCCCAAGCGCAACGACGGCGTGCCGGACCGCAGCGAGCCGGCACTGCAGCGCCTGATCACCGAGGAACTGGCCACCCACATCCTCGCCCTGCGCCAGCGCCGCGCGATCACCCGCCAGGTCGCCGCACCGGCCATCCCGCCGCAGGAACACCTGTTTGACCAACTGCTCGGGCATCTGGGCTTTTCGCCCACCGGCGCACAGACGCGGGTGATCGGCGAGATCAAGACGGATCTGGCCCAGCGCCTGCCGATGCTGCGGCTGGTGCAGGGCGACGTCGGCTCGGGCAAGACCCTGGTCGCCGCGGCCGCCGCACTCGATGTGATCGACGCCGGCTATCAGGTCGCGCTGATGGCGCCCACCGCGCTGCTCGCCGAGCAGCACGCGCGCAACTTCGCGCAATGGTTCGAGCCGCTGGGGCTGTCGGTGCTGCTGCTGAGCGGCCAGCAGTCGGCCGCCCAGCGTCGCGAGGGGCTGGCGCAGCTGGCCGACGGGCGCGCCCAGATCGTGATCGGCACCCACGCGCTGTTCCAGGAGTCGGTCGCCTTCCATCAACTGGGACTGGTGATCGTCGACGAGCAGCATCGCTTCGGTGTACACCAGCGCCTGGCGCTGACCGACAAGGGCGCCAGCCCGCCTGACTCAATGGGTTCAGGCGGCGCACGCCGGCCGCATCAGCTGATCATGACCGCCACCCCCATCCCGCGCACACTGGCCATGACGCAGTTCGCCGACCTCGACGTCTCGGTCATCGACGAGCTGCCGCCGGGCCGCACGCCGGTGACCACCGTGGTGGTGCGCGCCGACCGCCGCGGCGAGGTGATCGAGCGCATCGCCCGCGTCTGCGCCGAGGGGCGACAGGCCTACTGGGTCTGCCCGCTGATCGAGGAAGGCCAGATCGAGGCACAGGCGGCCGAGTCCACCTTCAGCATGCTGGCCGAGGAGTTGCCGCATTTGAACATCGGCATGGTGCACGGGCGGATGAGCGCCGCCGAAAAGCAGCGCGCGATGGCCCGCTTCAAGGCGGGTGACTATCACCTGCTGGTGGCGACCACCGTGATCGAGGTAGGCGTCGACGTGCCCAACGCCTCGTTGATGATCATCGAGAACGCCGAGCGCATGGGCCTGGCCCAGTTGCACCAGCTGCGCGGCCGCGTCGGCCGGGGCGCGACCGCCTCCCACTGCGTGCTGCTGTTCGAGGAACCGCTCTCCGACCGCGCCCGGGCGCGGCTGACCCTGATGCGCGAGACCGAGGACGGCTTTCGCCTGGCCGAGGCCGATCTGGAACAGCGCGGCCCCGGTGAGGTGCTCGGCACCCGCCAGGCCGGCATCGCCAAGCTCAAGATCGCCAACCTGCTGGAAGACCAGGGCAAGCTCGAACAAGCCGGGCAACTGGCGGACGAACTGCTAGAGCGATTCCCGGAATCAGTCAATCCGCTGATCGCCCGATGGGTCGGGGCGGCGGGGCAGTACGGGCAGGTGTAGCGCCGCCCCGACCCAACCCTTGCTCGCATCCGGCCGCTGACATACAGTTTTCCTCATACTCCGATCCGAGCGACACCGAGCGATACCGACCGGCCACCCCGGTCGGAGCGCAAGGACACCACGCCACCCGACCGCGACGGTCGGAACGCCACCCCGCCCCAGGCACTGACGGAACCAAGCGCCGGCAATGAAGCGACTCTGCCCTTCTTTACTCGGGACCTGGTTCCTGCTGATCGCCCCTGTGATTGCGCAGGGCGCATCGGCCGTGACCCTCAGCGCCGACGAACAGGCATTCCTCGAAGAACACCCCACCGTGACCATCGCCATGATGGTCGAACACCCGCCGTTCACCGTCATCGAGGGCGGCGAGGGGGCCGGGTTCGAACACGATCTGCTGCAATTGGTCGCCGAGAAGACCGGGCTCGAATTCGAGAAGGAATTCGGCGTCTGGAGTGACTCCCTGCAACGATTCCGTCGGGGGCAGGTCGACATGATCTCCAGCATCTCCTACCGGGAGGAACGCACCGCGTTCACGCTCTATACCGAGCCGTACTACAGCATCCCCGTCTTCGTCTTCGTTCGCGACGACTTCGGCGAGTACGCCGGGATCGAGGATCTCTCCGGCCGAAAGGTCGGCGTCATTCGGGGCATCTTCTACGAAGCGGACCTGCGCGATGCCGATAACATCAACCTGGTCCAGTTCGACACCTACCAGGACATGACCCGGGCGCTGGTGCTGGGCGAGATCGACGCCCTGATGCAGAACCTCTCCAACATCAATCAAATCGTCAAGCGACGCGCCTACACCAACATCCGGATCGCCGGCGAGCTCCGCATGCCCGGCCTGGCCGAGGAAGACTTTCGTTTCGGCATCAGCCCCGACAAGCCCGAACTGCGCTCGATGGTGCAGAAAGGGCTGGACGACATCACGCCGGGCGAGTGGGAAACCCTGATGGGCAGATGGCTGGACGTCCGCGAGAATGGCGACACCCCAAATGCCCGCCTGACCGACGAGGAACGCGCCTACCTGCAACGGGAAGGCCCCGTCGACATCTGCATCGACCCGAACTGGATGCCCTTCGAACGCTTCGACGAAAACGGAGAGCATGCCGGCATCAGCGCCGACTATTTCGCCCTGTTCGAGAACACCCTCTCGACCGATTTCATCCCCGTGCCCGCCGACTCCTGGTCCGAGTCGGTCGCCCATCTGAAAGCGGGCAAGTGCGACCTGTTCAGCCTCGCCATGCGCACCCCGGAGCGGGAGGAATACCTCGACTTCACCGAAAGCTACATCCAGACCCCGCTGGTGATCGCCACCAAGGCCAATGTCGCCTTTGTTACCGGGCTCGAGGACCTGCGTGGAAGGACAATCGCCATCCCGGCGCTCTATGCGTTCGCCGAACTGCTCAAGGACGACTATCCCGAACTCGATCTGATCGAGGTCACGGACATCGACACCGGGCTGGAGATGGTGCGTAACGGCGAGGTCTTCGGCTATATCGGCACGCTGGCCACCATCGGTTACAAGCTCCAGACGCAATACGCCGGCGAATTGCGCATCAGCGGAGGTACCGGCAAATCGTGGGACATGGGCGTGGCGGTGCGAAAGGACCGACCGATGCTGCACGGCATCATGCAGAAGGCCGTCGCCAGCGTCACCACGGAGCAGCGTCGGGCCATCCACAACAAGTGGATATCCATCCGCTACGAAGACCGGGTCGACTACACCCTGCTCTGGCAGGTGGTTGCCTTCTTCGTCTTGGTGCTGCTGGCCGGCCTGTTCTTCCATCTCAGGCAAGCTGGCCTGAAGAAACAGCTGGAAGCGGCGTATCGACAGGCCGAGCGTCTGGCGGTCACCGACAAGCTCACGGGCATCTACAATCGCCACCGGCTCGACCAGGCCCTCGAGGAAGAAACCCGCAAGGCCGAACGCTACGGCGACCACTTCGGCGTCCTCATCCTCGACATCGACCACTTCAAGCCGATCAACGACCAATATGGTCACCGCACCGGCGACCTCGTGCTGCGCGCATTCGTCGACGTACTGCGCCACAACTGCCGCAAAAGCGACATCCTCGGCCGCTGGGGTGGCGAGGAATTCCTCATCATCGCCCCGCATGCCGACAAAGAAAACCTTCTCGCCCTGGCCGAAAATCTGCGCGCCGCCATCGAGGCAACGACCTTCCGCGAGGTCGAGCGGGTCACCACCAGCATCGGCGCGAGCATTTACCAATCAAACGACAACCCCGACACCCTGATAAAACGCGCCGACGACGCCCTCTACGAGGCCAAGCAGGGGCGCAATATCGTCGCCTTTGGTTAGGAGCCACGGTTGAGAACGAGAGCGGGCATCAACCGGTTCTTCCACTTCCCGCAAGATTCCCCGCCATGGCGACCATGAACGTGTCGCTTCCCGATGGAGTGAAGACCTAGGTCGAGCAACACACTCGATCCGGCCGCGACCGCAATGCCAGGCGACAGAAGCAGGAACGAGCACTGAGAATCGCCCCTACGCAGACACGGGTCACCGAAGGCCTCGAAAGGGGTGCAGGGGCGGTCAATGGACGAGTTGCTCGCCGCCGCCCGCCAACAGAAATCCAACCGCTGACGCTTGGCCTGCCGACCAGGCCGCAAAGCAGAGGACTGCAGATTCAACTGGTCGGTTCAACCTGGCCATCTACGCGTCAAGGGGTTTTGGCCCCTGCCGTGACGGACTCTATTGGCTCGCCATCCGCGTCCAGGAGCTGATAATCGTAGGCCGCCTGGAGACCGAATTCGCCCTCGCCCTCGCCCTCGCCCTCGGCCTCTTCCTCGGGCTCGGTGCCAAGGGAGCTCGGGTACAGGGGCGACAAGATTGCCACCAGGATGCCGAGCGCGGCGAACATGGCAAAGGCATCGGCGTAGCCGAATGCGTTCACCAGCTTGCCGACAACGGGCGAGCCGGTCGCCTGCCCCAGCGAGACCGCCACGAACGGCAGGACCGGACCCATCGACAGGCGGCCCGGCAACAGGCGGATGCCGGTCATCAGGTAGAGCCCTGTCAGGCTCATGTAGGCCAGGCCGAAGACCAGCGCAGAAAAGACTGCCAGAAACAGGTTGCCGGGGCTGGCGGCGAGCAATGCCAGGCTCGAGGCCAGCATCATCAACATCAGTGCCTGGGTGATGGCCGGATTGTTGCGATCGGCCAGGTCGGCCACCATCGCCCCGCCGAGGCCGGCGATGCCAACCGCCAGCCACAACCAACCGGTGGCGCCGGGCGGCAGGCCGCCCAGGGTGACCGCCAGATCAGGCGCGAAGATCCAGTACGCGGCAGAGACGAAGCCCATCACGAAGGCGAACAGCGAAAGCCTGAACAGACGCCAACGTTGCAAGGAACTGACCCGAGGCGGCGGCGCGGCGTTCGACGGCGTGGCCCGCGACACCGAGGGGATCAAGAACCACGTGGCAACCACCGCAATGCCCGCCAGGATGGCAAAGGTGCCGTACGCCAAACGCCAGGCGTCGGCCAGGAACAGCACCGCCGGAACGGCAACGACCACGCCAATGCTGGTACCCGCATTCATGACCGAGCTCACGCGTCCGTGCAACGAGCGATCGACCAGCACCTGCATGGCAGACGTGAGCGCCGGCATCATCAGGCCGGTGGCGATGCCGCAAGCGAACACCCCGATGCCGAGCGATAGCCCGTCCGGGGCCTGGCTGATCACCACCAGCCCACTGGCACCGAGAGTCCCGGACAGCATCGCCGTGTAGCGGGCCCCCATCCGGGCGGCGAGAATCGGGGCCACCACTGAGGCCAGCACGAAACTGATCAACGGCAGCGCACCGATAATGCCGATCGCTTCCGCCGTCAGCCCCAGCTCGGCGCGAATCGGGGGCACGAACAGGCCAAAGGCGAAGCGCGCCAGCCCGTAGGTGATCGCGATCAGCCCGGCACCGAACAGCGCAAACTTCATGCTCGAAGGGAATTGCATACCGCCCCCGCCAGACTCGCATCGAGAATTGTGGCCCTCGGCGAGCCTGTCGCACGCCGGAAACCGGACCTTCAAAGCCTAGGATGCCCCCTGCCCAGGTTCAAGCAGGCGTCCGGCTGACGAGCCCCCTTTCCCCGCGGACCGATACGGCCTGCAATCGCGGCACTAGACGCTGCTGGTGGCATGCAGGCCCCTCAGCCCTTTTCCGAACGTCGCCCTTTCAGCCGGTACATGTCGTCATCCGCATGGCTCAGCAGGGTATCGGCATCCTCTCCGTCCGCCGGATAACAGGCGACGCCGATACTGCAGGACGCTGTTTTTATCCCGCCGAATTCAGCGCCCAACGGCTCGGCCAAGACCGCGACGATCTCCTCCACCTTCATTGAAACGCCATCCGACGACTGGATGTCCGTCAGCAGCACAATGAATTCATCACCCCCCATCCGGGCTACCGTGTCCGTCTCCCGTACGCAGCTTTCCAGCCGTCGGGCGATCGCACAAAGCATGCGATCACCCACGGCATGCCCATGGGTGTCGTTAATGGATTTGAAGTGATTGACGTCGAGAAACAGCAAGGCCAGCTGGCTCTGGCGGCGATGGGCCGCACGCAGGGCCGAGTCCAGTCGATCATTGAACAGCAATCGGTTGGTCAGACCTGTCAGCGGATCGTGATGCGCGAGGAAACGCAACTTTTCCTCCGCCAGCCTGAGTGCCGTCACGTCCCGCGCCACCCCGATGCGCACACCCTCCTCCTCGGACCAGCGGGCCGACCACAGGATGTCCACGATCGAGCCATCCTTGCGGATATACCGGTTGTGGAAATCATTGTGCGACTGACCGCTCATGACCCGGCCAATCGAGTCTCGAGTGGCCTCCAGATCGTCAGGATGCATGTAGTCGGTGATCGGCGTGCCTGTCAGTTCGTCGGCGCGGTACCCGAGCAGCGCTTCACAGGCATCACTCACAAAGACGATCTGGTTGTCCCGGTCGACCACGAAGACCGCGTCCAGCATCAGGTGGATCAGCTTCGGGTAAAGCGCTTCTATATCCACTGGCATGTTTCGGGCTTCGGCTGGTTCATATGTCGCCAGTGTAGCCCCAAGGGGGCAGAGCCCTTTGCCCCGTGTCGTTTGGCTGTTGGTGTGAGCGCGGGGCGCCTTGTCGTGGAGGTGGTACGGTTTCGGGCGTTTGTCGCGCCTGGCGGTTTCGATCGCATCGCGCTGCCAACGCCCGAAGGACTTTCTATTGCTTGTCCAATAGAAAGTACCCAAAGACAAAGACACCCCGGCGCCTTGGCCCTTCGGGCTTCCCTCGTCACCGCCGGGTAGCGGACGGGTCGATTCGACGCGACGTCGTGTCGCGCAGAACCTCGGAGCGACCGTCCTGCTCCGCTATCGCTCCGCGTTCATCGGGCATGCGGCGTGCCACTGGCACGCCGGTCCGGATTCACCCCTGTCGCTCCGACCCTGCAACCCGGCGGAGACGAGGCAAGGCGCAGGGGCCCCGTGCGCGCCAGCCGTAAAGCCCCTTCTTCGATCACCACCCTTGCTGGCAAACCGAAAGCAGGACAGCCGCACCGCGGCTTTAGCGGCCAAGGGCCGCTCCCACAGATCCCCCGTGAGAGCGAGCCCCCGCTCGCGAAACGCGCCAACGGCGCGTGTCCCCGCCAGCAATCCCTCGCCAATCCATCGCGCCTAAAGGCGCTCCTACACAATGCACACCCCGTAGGAGCGCCTTTAGGCGCGAATCTCCATCAGGAGCACCGAATCATCAGCCGGCCAATTCCCCTTCGCCCTTGCCGAGCGGCCGGGGTGCCGCAGGGTCGGCGCCACATGGACGTGGCGCCGAGGTTCGCCGCGACACGACGTCGCGTCGAACCGACCCGTCCGCGGCACCCCGGACGGGAGGGAAGCCCGCAGGGCCAAGGCGAGGGGTGCCCTTCTCTTTGGGCACTTTCTCTTGGGCAAGCAAGAGAAAGTACCTCGCGCGCTTGGCAGCCGGGCTCAATCAAGTAGCCCAGCAGGTCAGGCGCGCGAAACCGCAATTCCTTAAAAAAGATTTTGACCCCTTTTCTTAAAACCACAAAGTCGCCTGATAACCAAAATTGAGGGCGACATTCCAACAATGACGATATAAAGGAACCTCCTCGCAACGCACTGTCTCGACGCCTATCTCTCGAAAGAAAGCCGCATCATTCACGCAGCTATTAAAATCACCAGAATCAGCGACTCGAAGGTACTCTGGAATCTGATCAGAATCCGACCCCAAGACCAAATAATAAACCTCTCCAAATATCAACTCATAACCAACCCACCCCCAAATCGCAAGCCAGCCGAACAGCGCAAAACCAATCAGAACACCTGAAAAACTTTTCATCACACCCTCCCCACACGGCCCACCTCTCGGATCAAGCCAATTGATTTGGACTTATGAGGGCGGAATTTTTGTTGGCGCAGCTCACGAGGTTGAGAAGATCACTCTACTATTGACTCGGAGCAATTCACACGACCTGCACCGCGGTATGTGCAATAAAATGTCTTCCCGTTACATTCGGCAGTCCAAGTGTTGGCCATGACCCCCCCGGAAGCCTCTACTACTTCTATTTTGCTCTCCGGACAGCCCACCAATCCTGACGTGTATTTCTTCTTGTTTATAGTGCAACCACTTGAAACAAGCATCGCGCCCGTCAGAAAAGCCACAGCCGACAACGTTAGTTTACCTTTCACAACATCACCTCAAATTCCGTGTGGCGAATACCCTACGCCGATTCAAAAACTTTAAAAACTCAAAAAGGAGTCAGAACCCTTTATAAAGCGACTAAGGCCCCCACTTGGCTAGAAGCGCCACAAGACCGGTAACAGTACCAACCAAGCCACTAAGCGCAGTGATATAGGGAATACGTCTTGCCCAACGCTCCGCTCGATATTTCTCCTCCTCCCGGATCGCCGAGCGCACTTTTTGCTCCCCGGCGAGTGACAAATAGTAGCGGTGGCCATCCAACCCGCTACGCTGGTAATCAGCAGACAAAGCATCACCCACGAACACCGAAGGAGATGGAATTCGAAGTTCACCAGCACGCTTCAGGAGCCGCCGGGAATGGAAACTGGCCTCGTCCTCTTCGAGCAATTGGTAATCGAACTGCCAACTACCGTCTTCCCATATATCTGAGAAATTTCCACCATTAGCGACGACACGTCGCCGCTTTCGATCAAGCTCGCGGTCCATAAAGTATCGGGTGAGCCGCAACCTCATGCCTTCGGTCAGTGGCACGATGCGCAAGAACTGGTAGATGTTCATCGTTTCCCCCATGCCGAAAACGGAAATAGGCCTTGTCAATTGGAAATCTGGAAAAGCCCCAAAATTCCGTTACACCTCATTCCTGCCGCCCGACGTCTGCACCACCAAACAACTCATCAATCAACGGCTCGATCTTGCTACGAGTCGTCCCAAACTTGTCCATCCGCCCACCCCCATTCCGCGCATCGTAGGTCGCACGCCCCTCAAGCCCATCCTGATCAAACACCTTGAGATCGGCATAGGACAGGTACATCGCCATGTCCCAGCGCCAGTTGGCGGTGTATTCGAGGTAGTGGGAACAGCTGACCGGTCGCTCGCCCTGGTACACCTCGGTATACAGGCCCTGTTCCTCGATCAATTCGCAGACGGCCGGCTCGAAGCCGTCCATCAGGACATCGGGATTGTGTTCGACGCAGATACGCTCGATGTCGTTGTCGGCGACCGGCTCGACGGTCTGGGTAATGGAGCAGCCGCTCAGCCCGAGCAACAGGCCGAGGCCGGCAATGAGTTTCGCTTGCGGTGACATGACATCTCCTTGTCAGTGGTTAGTCCCTGCTGGGCATTGCACCCTTGATTCGCATGGTCGCATGTTTACGCGGCGTCATACCCACCCGGCTTGATCGAGCACACAAACAAAAGGCCAGCGCCCGGCGGGATCATCCCGCTCGGCACGCTGGCCTCTCTCTTCGAGCTTGCCGCTGTCGACTTACCGCTAGCCGACCTTCGGCCCCACCCACACCTGCTGCGCATTCACGAACATCTTGATGCCATGCGGCCCAAGTTCGCGGCCGTAACCGGAACGCTTGACGCCGCCGCTGGGCAGGCGCGGGTCGGTCTTGACGATGCCGTTGATGGCGACCTGGCCGGTCTCGATATCGCGGGCCATGTTGATGGCCTTCGCCGTGTCGCCGGTCCAGACGGCCGCACCCAGTCCGTACTGGGTGCTGTTGGCGAGCTCGAGGGCGTGATCGACGTCGCGAGCGGACATGGCGACGGCGATCGGACCGAAGGTCTCCTCGCAGAAGGCGACCATGGAATCGTCGACGTCGGCGAGCAGGGTGACCGGGTAGAAAAAGCCCTCACCCTCGGGCATCTCGCCACCCACCAGGCAGCGCGCGCCAGCCTCGATACTCGCCTGCACCTGCCGATGCAGCCCCTCGCGCAGGTCGTCGCGGGCGATTGGACCGAGATCGGTGGACTCCTCGCGCGGGTCGCCCATCGTCAGCTTTTCCAGACGAGTCTTCATCATGTCGAGGAAGTGCTCGTAGATGGACTCCTCGACGATGATGCGCTTGGCGGCGATGCAGGACTGCCCGGCGTTGATGATCCGCGAGAGCACCACCGTGTCGGCGGCGGCCTCCAGATCGGCGTCCGCCAGCACGATCACCGGGTCCGAACCGCCCAGTTCCAGCACGGCGGGCTTGATCTGCCGGGCGGCGGTGGCCGCGACGATCGCGCCGGCGCGATCGGAGCCGGTGAAGGAGATGGCGCGGACGCACTCGGTCTCGATCGCGCCCTGGATGTCCTCGGTCTTCAGCGGCAGGTTCTGAAACACGCCCTGCGGGACGCCGGCCTTCTCGAAGGACTCCATGATGCCCGCCGCGCAGGCCGGCACGTGGGCGTCGTGCTTCATCACGCAGGTGTTGCCGGCCATCAGCGCCGGGGCGGCGAAGCGAAAGGCGAGCCAGAACGGCGCGTTCCACGGCAGGATGCCCAGCACCGTGCCGATCGGCAGGTACTGCACGTAGCTGACCGTGGCATCCGAGCCGAGCATCTCGCTGGCGAGGTACTCTTGCGCGTGGTCGGCGTAGTGCTCGGCGCACCAGGCGGCCTTGTCGACCTCGCCACGCGCCTCGCGGATGGGCTTGCCCATCTCGTCGGTCATCAAGAGGGCCAGGCGCTCGCGATCCTCGCGCATCACCTCGGCCACCCGGCGCAGCAGGGCGGCGCGCTCGGCGAAGCTGGTCTTGCGCCAGTCGCGGTAGGCCACCTCGCTGCGCTCGAGCACGGCGTCGCGCTGGGCCGGGTCCATCACCGGGAATTCGTGCAGTGTCTTACCCGTGGTCGGGTTGATGACGGTCTGGCTCATGAGGCGCGCGACTCCTTGGGTTTCTTCTGGGATTTCTTCTGGACCTTCTTGTCCGTTTTCTTCTGGGCCTTGGTCTCGGATTTCTTCTGGACCTTCTTCTCAGGTTTCTTGTGGTCCGGCTTGCCGTGGGGCTTGGCCTTGGACTTCTTCTCGTCCTTGGCGTGGGCGACGGCGAGCTGTTCGATCATCGGCTGCTCTTCCTGGATCTCGCGCTTGGCCTCCTCGCGCTTGACGGTGAAATCCTGCTCGAGCGTGAAGAAGGACTCGCAGCCGTCCTTGGTGATGTAGATGGTGTCGGAGATGCCGCAGGTCTTGTCACCGTCCACGCCCCAGGCCCAGGGGATGATGTGGAAGGTCATGCCCTCGCGCAGCACGGTCTTGTCGCCTTGCATCAGGCTGAGGATGTAGCCCTCGTCCCAGCTGGGCGGGAAGGCGATACCGATGGAATAACCCGAGCGGGTGATCAGCTTCCCGTGGGCATCGTCGACGGTCATGATCGAGCGGACCAGGTTGTCGGCATCCGAGACGGTCACGCCCGGGCGGATCAGGGCCTTGACCCGTTCGAGGGCCTCTTTCATGCGCTCCTGGGCCTTCCACATCAAATCGGTGGGCTCGCCCAGCACGGCGGTGCGCATCATGGCGGTGTGGTAGCGGCGATAGCAGCCGGCCACTTCCAGGAAGACGTGCTCGCCGGGCTTGACCACGCGTCCTTCCCAGGTGGCGTGGCCGATCATGGTGCGCGGCCCGGAGGTGACGTAGGGCAGCACGGCGGGCGGCTCGCCGCCGGCACGGAACATCGCCGCGCAGACCTCGGCGCCGATCTCGTTCTCGGTCACCCCGGCCATGCAGGCCTCGAGCCCCGCCTTCATGCCGGCCTCGGTGGCGACGGCCGCCCGGCGCATGATGTCGATCTCGTGCTTCGACTTGGTGCGCCGGCCACACTCGACGATGCCGAAGCAGTCGAGCAGGTGCGCGCCGGTCAACGTGGTGTGCAGCGCGTCCTGCTGGTAGGCGGGGAAGAAGTAGCTGTTGCGCTCGTAGCCGATGTGCTTGTTCGCCAGGCCGAACTCCTTCAACGAGGAGACCAGCATCTGGATGGCGTCACCGGTATCCGGGTAGGGCCGGGTGATCTCGACCCAGGTGCGCGCGTGGACGTTGGATTCCTCCATCGTCCGCGTGATCATGAACGGTTTGTCGTCGAGCGGTACCACCAGCGCCTGGAAGAACGAGTACCCCGTCGTCTGGTAGTCGGTGAGGTACATCAGGTTCTCGGGGTCGGTGATGATCACCGCGTCGAGCAACCGTTCGGCCATGCGCGTGCGCAGTTCGCCGAGTCGGCGCTCGTACTCTTTCATCGGGAAGGTCATGTCGTCGCGTTGGCGCATGGGTCAGCCCTCTACCTGGGCGTCGACGGCCTGTTCGAAGAGATTCAGCCCTTCCTCGAGGTCGTCATCGGGAATGGTCAGCGGCGGGATCAACTTGATCACCTGCCCCTTCGAGCCGCAGACCGCCGCCAGCAAGCCGCGATCGAAGCATTCGCGCGCCACCCGCTTGGCGAGATCGCCGTCGATGAAATCCAGCGCCTGCATCATGCCGCGGCCACGCACGGCGAAGCGCGGGTACTTGTCTGCGATCTTCTCCAGGCGCTTTCTGATCACCTCGCCCTTGCGGCGGGTCTCCTGCATGAATTTCGGGTCGTCGAAGTAGCCCAGCGCGACGGTGCCGGCGATGAACGACAGGTCCTGACCGCGGAAGGTGCCGGTGTGCTCGCCCGGCAGCCAGTGCTTGTCGTGCTCGGGCTTGTTGAGGTTCATCGCGATCGGCGTGCCGAAGCCGCCGAGGCCCTTGGCCAGGGTGATGATGTCCGGGTCGAGGTCCATCTCGTCGAAGCTGAAGTACGAGCCGGTGCGCCCGGAACCCATCTGGATATCGTCGACAATAAACAGCGCACCCGTCTCGCGTGCCAGGTCCTGGATGCCCTTGAGCCATTCTTCGGAGGCGACACGCACGCCGCCCTCGGCCTGAACGGTTTCCACCAGGAACGCCGCCGGCGGGGCATAGCCGGTCGACGGGTCGGCATAGATGTCTCGCAGGCGCTCGAGCGAGGGCATGCCGCAGCCCAGCGTGCAGTTGGGGCACTGGGTCTCGCAGCCGAAGGCCTGGTGGACGACGTTGTCCAGCGGCACGCCGGCGGCGTTGCGGAAATGAGCATTGGAGGTCGCGGCCAGCGCGCCCAGCGTCATGCCGTGGAAGGCATGGTGGAAGGAGACCACCTGTTGCCGGCCGGTAACGCGACGGGCCAGCTTCAATGCCGCCTCGACGGCGTTGGTGCCGGTCGGGCCGACGAACTGCAGCCGATAGTCCATGTCGCGCGGTTTCAAGACCGTCTCGACAAACTTGGTGATAAAGGCCCGCTTGGCCGTGGTGTACATGTCGAGGCTGTGGGCGACGCCATCGTTCTGGATGTAGTCGATCAGCGCGTCCTTCATTTTCGGGTCGTTGTGCCCGAAATTGAGCACCCCGGCGCCCGCATAGAAATCGATGTAGCTCCGCCCCTGTTCGTCGGTCTGTCGCGCGTTGCTGGCCGAATGAAACACGGTCGGCGCAGCGCGGCAGTACGCGCGAATCTCGGATTCCCACTGCTCGAACACCTGCATGTGCATTGGCGCTTTCTCCCCTTATTTCGGGTGGTTTCGGTCCGCCGCATCGCGGCGGGAGTGCCGGGTTGTTCCTCGGCCTGTCTCATGGTCAAGGCCTTGCAAGAGGCCTGCCCATTCGCGTTCAGCCCGCGCTCGACTCGATCGACAGCCCGACCAGGTCGGAGAAGATCCGGCCCACCGGGTCGATCAACCGGTCGTTGAAGTCGTATCGCGGGCTGTGGCAAGGCCAGTGATGGCCCTCGCCGTCATCGGCGCCGATCAAAGCGAAGGCGCCGGGAACCTCCCGAAGGTAGTAGCTGAAATCCTCGGACGCCATGATCGGCACCGGCAGCGAGGCATCGCGCCAATCGGTGCCCAGCACACGGGCCAGTGCACCACGATAGTGCGCGGCGGCCTCGGGGTGGTTGACGGTGGCGTGGTAGCGGGGCGTGAAGGTAAAGCGCGCCTCGACCCCATAGGCCGCGGCGGTGTCGCGGGCGATCTGGTCGAGGTGCTGGGCCACCGCATCGCGCTGGTCGGTGCGCTCGACGCGCACGGAACCGGCCAGGCGGGCGGTGTCGGGGATGGCGGTGATCGCTCCGCCGGCCTCGAAGGTGGTCACGCTGACCACCGCGGCGGTCTGCGGCGCCAGCCGACGCGAGACGATCTGCTGGATGGATTGGACCAACGCGGAGCCGGCGAGCAGCGGGTCGCGGCAGGCCTCGGGCTGGCTGGCGTGACCGCCGCTGCCGGTCAGCCGGATCTCGAAGGTGCCGTTCGCACCCATCACCGGCCCGTCCGGGCAGACGGCCTGGCCGAAGGGAATCGCCGGCCAGTTGTGCCAGCCGAATACCCAGTCGACGCCCTCGAGCGCGCCGTCACGGATCATCTCGCGCGCGCCGTGCCCCCCTTCCTCGGCCGGCTGGAACAGCAAGGTGACCGGGCCGGGCAAGTGGTCCTCGCAGGTCTTGAGCCATCGGGCGACCGCCAGCAGGGTGGCGGTGTGCCCGTCATGGCCGCAGGCGTGCATGATGCCCGGCATGCCGGACGACCAATCCTTGCCGCTGATCTCGTCAATCGGCAGGGCGTCGATGTCGGCGCGCAGGGCGATGTGCCGGCCGCGCGCCTCAGGGGCGATCCGGCCGACCGTGCCGGTGCCGGCACAGGCTCGCCAGGGGATGCCCAGATGATCGAGCTCCGTGCGGATCGTCCCGGCGGTGGCGTGCTCCTGCCAGGTCAGTTCCGGGGCCTGGTGCAGGCGGCGACGAAAGGCGGTGGCCTGGGTGGCGATGTCGGTCCAGATCGAGGGCACCAGGGCCTCCTGTCGGTGCCCGGCACGAGCCGGGCGCGAGTGGTTTCAGGCGGATAACGGGGCGCATCCACCAGCGGTAGCTTCGAGCTAAGCACAGGTCTTGGCCCGTGCGCAACAACCCATTCACCCCACTGTCGCGCCGGCG
This sequence comes from Guyparkeria halopsychrophila, assembly GCF_044582135.1. Classification (NCBI taxonomy): domain Bacteria; kingdom Pseudomonadati; phylum Pseudomonadota; class Gammaproteobacteria; order Chromatiales; family Thioalkalibacteraceae; genus Guyparkeria; species Guyparkeria halopsychrophila. The sequence goes on from NZ_JBDODP010000006.1 coordinate 38,338, forward strand.
CCACGCCTGCCAGGTAAACGTCCAGCCAGGCTCATCCGATTGACGAAAAACGGCGAGCAGGGGGTTGAGAAACTCGTCACCCATCCCAAGGTCCGAACATCAGTCAACAGTTTATCTGATAGATTCCCAAGCCACGCTTATTCACTGCCACATTCATTCCCTGGGGAGCACCCATGCTGTTCGAAGCGTTCGAAGAAACCGGCCTGTCACAAATGAGCTATGCCGTTGGTTGTCAGCAGAGCAATGAACTGGCGATCATCGACCCGCGCCGGGACATCGACTTCTACCTCGATTTCGCCGAGGAAGAGGGTTACGTCATCCGCCATGTCATGGACACCCACATCCACGCGGATTACGTCTCCGGCGCACGCGAGCTGGCCGAGGTGACCGGCGCGAAGCTGCACCTGTCGGCCTACGACGACAACGAGGTCTTCGAGGTGGGCTTCGACCACCTGCCGATGCAGGAAGGCGATTCGGTGCAGATGGGCAACGTCCGCATCGAAGCGCTGCACACGCCGGGCCACACCCCGGAGCACATCTCGTTCCTGGTCTTTGACGGCGCCCGCTCGCCGGACGTCCCGGCCGTCGCCCTGACCGGAGATTTCCTGTTCGTCGGCAGCCTCGGCCGCCCCGACCTGCTGGGCGAGGAGGCCACCCGCGGGCTGGCCAAGCAGGCGTTCCACAGCGTGCGCGAGAAATTGAAGGGCCTGCCCGACGGGCTGGAGATCCGCCCGGGGCACGGCGCAGGCTCGGCCTGTGGCGCCGGCATGTCCGGGCGAACGATCTCGACGCTGGGCTACGAGCGCGCCGCCAACCCGCTGCTCGACCCGTCGCTCACGGAAGACGAGTTCATCGACACGCTGCTCGGCAACCTGCCGCCGGCGCCGGACTTCTACCCGCGCAACAAGGTCACCAACTCCGAGGGCCCCAAGCCGGTGCAGGGCATGGTCGATCTGCTGGCCGAGGAGATCGAGGTGTTCGACATCGACGACCTCAAGGCCCGCATGGCCGAGGGTGCGGTGGTGATCGATATCCGCGACCGGCTGGCCTTCAACGCCGCGCACATCAAGGGCTCGCTGGGCATCGAGTACGGCGACAATCTCAGCCCCTGGGCCGGCTGGGTCGCCCCGCCGGACCAGCCGCTGATCCTGGTCGACCACGAGGGCGACGACGAGCTGATCAGCGATGCGATCCGCGCGCTGGTGCGCGTCGGCCAGGACAAGGTGGTCGGCTTTCTCGACGGCGGCTTCGATGCCTGGCTCAAGGCCGGCGAGGCCTTCGAGAACACCCCGCTGGTCGATGCCGAGACCGCCAAGAATGACCTCGACCACGACCGCCGCGCCCTGTGGGACACCCGCGAGGCCAGCGAGTGGGACGAGGGCCACGCGCTCGGCGCCCGCCACCAGACCGCCCACGACGTGCGCGGCGGTATCGACGGGGTGGGCAAGGACGATCCGATCACGCTGGTCTGCGGCTCGGGCATGCGCTCGACCGTCGCCGCCAGCCTGCTGATGCGCGCCGGCTACACCAACGTCGCCAACCTGATGGGCGGCATGAACGCCTGGGAAGAGGCCGGCCTGCCGGTGGTCGCCAAGGACTGACCTTATAGCGCACCCTGTGTATTCACAGTGGCATCATCTTGAAAGCCCCGCCAACCCGAATTTGGCGGGGCTTTTTGTTTTTACAGGTCAGGCAAACGAAGGTGCGTGTGGAGAAGCACGACGTGCGCCTGTTGACGGGCGGTTCTAGAGCGTGGCGATCGACGGAACGGTGTCGGGCATCGGTCGCGACCGTGCGACACCTTGCTCCATACCAAGGCTTACGACTGATCACGCTCCCCAGAACGGCCGCGTTTTCGGCCCCGTCCCGTCAGGAGGGCTGCCCGGCCGTTTCAGCGGATGGGCCGTGAAAGCACATCCGGTTTGAACCGGACTCTTTGGCTTTGTACATGGCGCGATCAGCGGCTTCCAACAGAGCGAGGGGAGTGGGGGCGTCCTGGGGGTAGAACGCGACCCCGATGCTGACGGAAATCTGAACAGGCTGTAGTGCGGTCTGGAATGGCTGCGCGAGGGCATCAATAATCGCCTGGGCCACCTGCTCGACGTCCTCGCGCCGATTGGCGGCGGCAAGAACCACGGTAAACTCATCGCCGCCCTGACGGGCAACCGTATCGTCCTCCCGCACACAGTCAGCAAGGCGCTCCGCCACGTCACACAACACACTGTCCCCCGCTTCATGACCGAGCGAATCGTTGACTTCCTTGAAGTCATCCAGGTCCATGAAAAGCAGGGCAAGAGGCAAGCCGGTGCGGTTTGTGTGTTTGACCTCCTGCTCCAGACGATCCAGAAACAGACGTCGATTCGGCAGCCCGGTCAGGGCGTCATGGTGGGCGCTGTGCCATATTCTTTCTTCGGCAAGCGCCCGCTCGGTGACATCCTGAATAATGCAGACCGTGGCTTCGGTGTCTTGATGCTCGTCAAGCACGGGCGCAAGCAGGTACTCGAACCGTTCACCCTGGCCAGAAGCAAATCGGTGCACGAACTTGCCGCGGTACGTGGACTGGGAAGCAATTACCCTTTCCTGGTTGCGCTGAAAGTCCAAAGCGAATGAAAAGCCGAGGTCAAAGTTGGACCTGCCGATGATCGCCTCGGGCTTCAGACCGAAAAGATCCGCCGTGGCCTGATTTGCATAGATAACTCGGCCCTTGAGATCCAGCACGTAGATCGGATCCGGGGATGCCACCAGAATGGCGCCAAACAGCCGGGTTTCCATCTCTTTTACCGTCGCATACTGCTCAAGCGATTCGGCGACGGCCTGGTCGATGGCCTCATGGAACCGGGTAAGCTCGTCAAGCTGCTGTCCGGTGACCGTGGGGTGAGCGTCAGTCCAAAGTGACACCACGCTCGCCCGCAGGGCCCGGAACTCGGAAATGGTCTCCATGACGCTAAAGCCGCTGGCCTGTCGATCGCCACCGTGCACTTCCGCCCAGGACTCCCCCCCATCCTTCGGCCCACGACCTTTCGATTTGGCGGCCTGTTCGGCCGCACTCTGTTGTGAATCGAGATCGTCGGCAATCACCAGAAGCATTTCCCTGGCATGGTCGCGCAGCCCGGCCGCGTCCATGTGCCCGGCATGAAAAATCGTTTTGGCAAACGCTTGCCAATTCTCAAGAATCGGCTCTATTTGCGCTCGAATGAAATCGGATAATCGCATTTGTATCTGTATTTCCTTGGCTTCCAACAAGAGCAAGAAAGAGCAGGGGATACACCCGATTCTGACCGACTCGTTCTCACGTTGGCTGCTGACCCTCTTCGAATGGCGCCCACAGAAACCAGAAACAACAAACCCCGACCGAAGACGGGGTTTGTCTGACGTCATCGTCAGGCAAAGCTTAGACTTCAGGTGTCATCTAGAACGGGATGTCGTCCTCGCCGAAACCGTCGTCGATTGACTTGGCCGGGCGCTGGTCCTGGGACGGCGGCGGGGGCGGTGCGCCGTAGTCGGACTGGCCGCCGCCGTAGCCCGCACCGGCACCCGCTGCGGCGCCACCGCCGTAACCACCCTGGCCACCCTGGCCCCCTTGGCTGGCCTGGCCACCGCCGTAACCGCCGCCCTGGCCGCCACCGGCACCCGGACGGCCGCCGAGCATCTGCATCTCGTTGGCGACAATCTCGGTGGTGTAGCGGTCCTGGCCGTCCTGGCCCTGCCACTTGCGGGTCTGCAGGCGGCCTTCGATGTAGACCTGGCTGCCCTTCTTCAGGTACTCGCCGGCGATCTCGGCGAGCTTGCCGAAGAAGACGATGCGGTGCCACTCGGTGTTCTCGCGGTTCTCGCCGGTGGTCTTGTCGCGCCATTGCTCGGAGGTGGCCACGCGGATGTTGGTGACCTGGCCGCCGGACGGCAGGTAACGCACGTCCGGGTCGACCCCGAGGTTGCCGATGATGATTGCCTTGTTCACACCGCGGCTAGCCATAGTTAAAACTCCTTGTGGTTCCTGCCGACCGGTGGCGTCACCGGCCCTTGCGAGCGCAAACCGTCACTATAAAGCATTCATATCTCGGCAACGAGATCGTCTTGCATTCAGCTACACTACTCGGTTCCGCGCATGGTGGTGAGCATCGCTCTCCGCCCCTGCCGCGACGTCCATTCAACACGAGCGACAAGCGCAATATGGCCGATCCGTTTATCCGCATCCGCGGCGCACGCACGCACAATCTCAAGAACATCGATGTCGACCTGCCGCGCGAGAAGCTGATCGTCTTTACCGGGCTGTCGGGCTCGGGCAAGTCGTCACTGGCCTTCGACACGATCTTCGCCGAGGGACAGCGGCGTTACGTCGAGTCGCTGTCGGCCTACGCGCGCCAGTTCCTGTCGATGATGGACAAGCCGGACGTCGACACCATCGAGGGGCTGTCGCCGGCGATTTCGATCGAGCAGAAGACCACCTCGCACAATCCGCGCTCGACGGTGGGCACGGTTACCGAGATCTACGACTACCTGCGCCTGCTGTACGCCCGCGCCGGCCTGCCGCGCTGCCCGGAACACGACATCGACCTAACCGCGCAGACGGTCTCGCAGATGGTCGACCACGTGATGGACCTGCCCGAGGGCTCGAAGTGGCTGCTGCTCGCGCCGGTGATCGAGAACCGCAAGGGCGAGCACCACAAGCTGTTCCAGGAATGGCAGGCGCAGGGCTTTTTGCGGGTGCGGATCAACGGCACCGTCTACGAGATCGACGAAATCCCGACCCTCGATCCCAAGACCAAGAACAACATCGAGGTGGTGGTCGACCGCTTCAAGGTGCGCGACGACCTGCAGCTGCGGCTGGCGGAGTCGTTCGAGACCGCGCTGCGGCTAGCCGACGGCCAGGCGATGGTCGTCTCGATGGATTCCGACGAGGAGCATGTCTTTTCCTCGAAGCATGCCTGCCCCAAGTGCGGCTACTCGCTGGGCGAGCTCGAACCGCGACTGTTCTCCTTCAACAACCCGGTCGGCGCCTGCCCGAGCTGCGACGGGCTGGGCGTAAAGCAGTTCTTCGATCCGCAGAAGGTGATCATCAACCCCGAGCTGTCGCTGGCCGCCGGCGCGGTGCGCGGCTGGGACCGGCGCAACGCCTACTACCACGCGCTGCTCTCCTCGCTGGCGCGGCACTACGACTTCGACCTGGAAACGCCGTGGGAGGAACTGACCGACGAGCAGCGCGACATGATCCTGCACGGCTCGGGCAAGGAGAAGATCGCGTTTACCTACCTTGGCCCACGCGGTCGGGCGAAGGAGCGCACGCATCCCTGGGAGGGCGTGCTGCCCAACATGTCGCGCCGCTACCGCGAGACCGAATCGCAGGCGGTGCGCGAGGAGCTGGCGCGCTACATCTCCGAACAGGCCTGCCCAAGCTGTCACGGCACCCGCCTGAACCGCGCCGCGCGGCACGTTTTCATCGAGAGCCACAACCTGCCGACGATCACCCGCTGGTCGATCGGCCACTCGGCGGCGTTCTTCGCCGAGATGGAACTGGAAGGCGCCCGCGGCGAGATCGCCACGCCGATCGTGCGCGAGATCCGCTCGCGGCTGAAGTTTCTCAATGACGTCGGCCTGAACTACCTGTCGCTGGACCGCAGCGCCGAGACGCTCTCCGGCGGCGAGGCGCAGCGCATCCGGCTGGCGAGCCAGATCGGCTCGGGGCTGGTGGGCGTGTCCTACATCCTCGACGAGCCGTCGATCGGCCTGCACCAGCGCGACAATGACCGCCTGCTGGGCACGCTCACCCACCTGCGGGACCTGGGCAACACGGTGATCGTGGTCGAGCACGATGAGGATGCCATCCGTGCGGCGGACTTCGTCCTCGACATCGGCCCCGGCGCCGGGGCCCACGGCGGCCAGGTAGTCGCCCAGGGCACGCCCCAGCAGATCGAGGCCAACAAGGACTCGCTCACCGGGCAGTACCTGGCCGGCAAGCGAGGCATCGAGGTGCCCGAGCGCAATCGCGCCGATGCCGAGAAGATGCTGACACTCGAGGGGGCGACCGGGCACAACCTGCAGGGCGACCCACTGCACATCCCGTTGGGACTGTTCACCTGCATCACCGGCGTGTCCGGCTCGGGCAAGTCGACGCTGATCAACGACACCCTGTTCAAGATCAGTGCCCACCAGCTCAACCGAGCCAGCGCCACGGCCGCGCCGTACAAGAACATCCACGGGCTCGACCAGCTCGACAAGGTGATCGACATCGACCAGTCGCCGATCGGGCGCACGCCGCGCTCGAACCCGGCGACCTACACCGGGCTGTTCACCACCATCCGCGAGCTGTTCGCCGGCACGCAGGAGGCCCGCTCCCGCGGCTACACGCCGGGGCGCTTCTCCTTCAACGTCAAGGGCGGGCGCTGCGAGGCCTGCCAGGGCGACGGGGTGATCAAGGTCGAGATGCACTTCCTGCCGGACGTGTACGTGCCCTGTGATGTCTGCGGCGGGTCACGCTACAACCGCGAGACGCTCGACATCCACTACAAGGGCAAGACCATCACCGACGTGCTGGAGATGACCATCGAGGAGGCCGCCGAGTTCTTCGAGGCGGTGCCCAGCCTGAACCGCAAGCTGACCACCCTGATGGACGTCGGCCTGGGTTACGTGAAGCTGGGACAGAACGCCACCACGCTCTCCGGCGGCGAGGCCCAGCGGGTCAAGCTCTCGCGCGAACTGGCCAAGCGCGATACCGGCCACACGCTCTACATCCTCGACGAGCCGACCACCGGCCTGCATTTCGAGGACGTCGCGCAACTGCTCAAGGTGCTTTACCGCCTGCGCGATCACGGCAACACCGTGATCGTGATCGAGCACAACCTCGACGTGATCAAGACGGCCGACTGGATCGTCGACCTGGGCCCCGAGGGCGGTTCCGGCGGCGGGCGGATCATCGCCTCGGGCACGCCCGAGCAGGTGGCCGAGGTGGAGGGCTCGTACACCGGGTATTACCTCAAGCGGATGCTTTCGGGCGCGAAGGCATCAGGGTAATCGACGGCGATACCCGGTGAGTCGGGCTCCAGCCCGACAATGCGCGGTAAGCTCGGACGGAAGCGTGGGAACGCCTTCAGGCGCGAACCGCCCGCCCATGCCGACTCGAAGCGGCTCCATCGGCTTTCGCGGCTAAAGCCGCTCCTACCCGTCTAACCCGGGCGGAGTGGGAGATTGCCTCACAAGCAAAACCCGACCGCAGGCGCGTGTCCTGCGATCGGGCTTCTTGGCCGATACGGGTAATGGAAGGGGAGCGCCGATGACGCGGCCTTCGCGAGCCGGGCTCGCCCCCCTCTGGGAGCCCCAGGTTACTCGAGCGTGCGCTGCAGGCTCTCGAGGACGTCTCGGGTCTTTTCCTTGGTCTTGTCGATGACGTTGGAGGTGGTGTCCTTGGTGGCCTGCCAGGCACTGGACGCCCCGGCCTTGGTGTTCGACCAGATGTTGGCGGCGGCCCCCTTGGTCTCGGCCCACCAGTCGTTGTCGACCTGCGGGTAGTTGCGCACCTGGTCGAGGTCATCGTTGAGGAACACCGCGTAGGAGACGCGGTCCAGCTGATCGCCGGAGCGGGTTGCCACCGAGAACTGCTCGACCTCGACGAAGCGATAGTTGTTGTCGCCCATGCCGTCTAGATCGTCATCCAGTTCGACCACCAGACCATGGACCTTCATGTTCTCGGCCACCAAGACATCCTCAACCTCGCCCACCTCGCGGTTACGATCGGTGGCCAGAAAAACATTCGCCCCGATCAGGGCATTCATGGAATACAGGCCTTCCGGCGCATCCTTTGCCAGCGCGGGCTGGGACAGTGTCACGGCGATAACGCCAGCCAACAGGGTTTTCATGTGAGTCATTGGTGCTCTCCTAGTTGGTTCTTATTCGCTTTCGGCGCATTCCACACAGCGTGTCACGCTCGGATCGTTTTGGAGTCGGCGGAACGGGATAGGTTCCTCGCAGACGAAGCAGTAGCCGTATTCGCCATTTTCCATCCGCCGCAACGCACCCTCGATGCGGGTCAGTTCGTTCTCCCAGCGGGCGCGGGTGGCCCTGGCCATCTCCCGGCCTTGCTGCGCCTCCACGCGCGACAACTGACTCTGGCATGAGTTGTCGATTTCCACCCGCTCGGTGGATTCGGCGCTGCCGATCAGCAGTTGTCGCAACGCCTCACGTCTTTCGAGCAACTGTTCGTGAAGCGCGTGGCGCTGAGCTTCGTCCATGGGGCTGTCAATCGATCTTGATCTTGGCGTAGCCGCGCTGCGCGTAGGCCGCTGCGGTGACGAAGGTATTGCCCACCTCGACGAGTGGCTCGACCAGATCGGCCTGAGTGATGCCGGCGCGCCGGCTGGCAATCGAACAGACCTCCATGCGATCGACACCCGCCAGGGCGTGCAATTCGGCCAGCCGTGCATGGATCTGCAGGATCGTCTGGGCGTGCTCCATGTCCCGGTCGGGGGCATCGCGGGTCAGTAGTCGGACCGACCCACCACGAAAGCCAAACACCATGCGTGGTGTCACGCCCTGGCGTTCAAGATCCCGATAGGTCTGCTCGATCACACCCAGTCGCGCGAGCAGCGCATCCGGGTCGGATGCCGTGACGTCCCACAGGATGCGGCCTTCCTCGATGCCTTGCAGGGCATGGGCATCATCGGGCCGAGGCACGTCGGCAGACAGCGCGAACCCCGGCAGCAGGCAGAACATCAGGCCCAGCATCAATCGGCGCATGGCCATTTCCTCCTTGTGCACGATGGCGAGACGTCCAACCAGTAAAGCCGATCGGGGCGGCAATGCAAGCACTTGATTTTCCGTCGGTGCGAGTCTGTCGGGAGAGGGCCGCACGATCCGACTCGGACAGCACCGACAGGGGACACAAAAAAACCGCCCGCGGGTTGTCCCCGGGACGGCTCGTCAGTCGAGCAGATCGGTCAGCCGATCAGAACTCGAATTCCATCTTCTGGAAGACACGCCCGGCATTCTGGCCAGCGAGCTCATCGAAGGTGTGCCAGTGCGAGAACTGGCTCTGGTCGAGCTCGTAGGCATCCTGCAGGCTGCCGCCCTCATCAATGATCTTGCCGATCTCGGTGCGCAGGAACACCAGGTAGTCCTTGGTGTAGTGCTCGACCGTTTCCAGGTCGGTCGGCGTGCCGTGGCCCGGGATGATCGTCTTGCCCTCGGCCACCTCGGCGAACTTCGGCCAGGTCTCCAGCCAGGCGGCCGTGTCGGTGTACTCGAAGATCGGCAGCATGCGGATATTGAAGGCCATGTCGCCGGCGATCACGACGTCACGCTCGGGGATGACCACCGAGACGTCACCCGGGGAATGCGCCTCGCCGAAGTAGATGACCTCGGCCGTCAGACCGCCCAGATCGAGCTCGATGCGGTCCTCGAAGGTACGGCTGACCGCCACGTACTCGGTGCCCTCGGCCTTTTCCTTCGCGATGTCCTTGAGCTGGGCGACGTAAGCCGCGGCGTGACCGTCGTAATACTCGGCCGCATCGACGTGGGCGATCACTTCCGCCCCCTGATCGATCCAGTAACCGGTGGCCAGCGACGAATGCAGCTGGCCGTTCTCGTTGACCACGTACTTGACCGGCACGTCGGTGCGCTTCTTGATTTCCTCGTGCAGGGCCTCGGCCAGCTGGTACGAGGCGCCGGCATTCATCACCAGCACCGCGTCCTCGCCGATCACGAACGAGAGGTTGTTGTTGTGCAGCGAGTTCTCGTAGGTATAGGGCTGGGTCGCGCCGATGGCCGACCAGACGTCATCGGCGACCTTTTGCGGCATGTCGTAGAGCATCGAATCCGGCGCCTTGTCGGGCGGATTGTCGTCTTCGGCCATCGCCGGGCCGGCGATCAGCCCGGTGGTCGCCATCGCCAGCAGCGCGCTACCGGCCAGGTTGCGCGTATCTCTCATCCATTCGGTCAACATACGGTTCCACTCCTTGCCTTGGGCAATACCCAAAAGCATTTTGGGTTTATCTATTAGCCAACTAACCATCTCGCCGTTCACGCAAGAAAACAACCCCGCGGCCCATTGCGGTTTTTTGATTCGAAACAACATGCGCCAACCAGCATTCAATCAGCCCGTTGATTGGCTCGACCTGGGGTTTTCATGAATTCGCACGAAGATCGCGCAGGATATTGGCCACACAAACGAGGCGTGTGCCCTTGATGAGACCTTTCCGGTCTAGTTCCAGTTTAGTCCACCACGCGTCTTCCAGTACGACTCGGGAGGCTCGGCGAGTGCGGCCAGCGCCTCCCGGTCCGCCGGCGCGAGGGTGACATCCAGCGCCTGGAGGTTGGATGCCAGCTGTGCCTCGTTGCCGGCGCCGGAGAGCACCATGTCGACGAAAGGATGGTCCAGCAGCCAGCCAATCGCGATTGCGTCACGGCCAACCCCGTGTCGCCCAGCCACGGCATCCAGCGCCTCCATCGCGCCCGCGTCCTCAGGCCGGTCGTTGCGCGCGGTCAAACGACCGTTGGCGACCGCCTCCTTGATGATCACGACCATGCCGGCCTGGGAGGCCCGCTCGAGCTGGTCCAACACCGACGGTTCGAGCAGGTTGGCGGTCGCCTGCACGGCATCGAACAGCGAGCGGCCGTCGATCTCGATCTCCATTGCCCGGGCCAGGGTCTCTGCCTGCGCCGGGCCGCTGGCGGTCAGGCCGATGGACACGCCCTGGTCGCGCAGTTCGCCCAAACGTTCGAGCACCGACACGTTCTCCAGCACACCGGAGTCGAGGGTGGCCGAGTGGATCTGGTAGAGCGCGGGCGGAAAGCCGAGCGCGTCGAGGGTCTCGTCCCACTGGCGGTCGAGCACCTCGCGGCTGTGCTCCTTGACCTCGTGGACGGAGGCAGTCACCTGCCAGCCGGCGGTATAGGTATAGCCCCACTTCGAACCCACCGTGGGTCGCTGCTCTTCCGCCCGCTCGGCGAGCCAGTCGCCAAGAAATGCCTCGGCCCGGCCGTAGGAACGGGCGGCATCGACATAGCGAACCCCGCGCTGCCAGGCAGCATCGAGCATGGCGTGACAGTGCCCGCGCATCGCCTCGACATCGCGCCCGTCGGGCATGTCCTCGCCGTGGCCCAGGTTGATGTAGCCGGGTCGCCCCAGGGCCGCCAGCCCGAGGCCAATGCGTGGCGTGGGCAGATTGATTCGCTTGTTCGACATGAGAGCCCGAGTTTCCTTTCGATCCGATGGCTGCTAGCGCCCGCCGATGTTGCGGGCGGGCAGGTAAACGATTTGCCCCGAGGCTAGCATGGTGCCGAACACCCACGAGGCAAGAACAACAAGCGCTCGTCCTGAAATGGGTCAGGTCGCAGGTGGAAACCAAAACGGGCCGGCATAGCGCCGGCCCGTTGACTGGGAATCACGCTCGCCCGTCCATTGGGCGAGGCGATCAGATCTGGGTGCGTTCCTTGTCGTCGCCCCGACCCTGACGGCAGACCCCCACGCCACGCTGCTGGAAGATGACGTACTCGGCCATGTTGGCGCAGTGGTCACCGATCCGCTCGATGGCGCGCATGCAGTAGAGCATCCGCAGGCTGAGATCGCTGTTCTGCGGATTGTTCGACATGTACTCGAGCAGCACCTCGTGGACGGCGTTGTACTCGTGGTTGACGTGCGTGTCGCGGCGAATGATTTCCTCGGCGGCCACGCAGTCCTGGCGGACGAAGGCGTCGAGCGCATCGTGGAGCATGCCCTTGACGATCCGCCCCATCACGCGAAAGTGGGTGGAGAACGCCGTCTGCTGCAGCGTCGGCCCGACTTCCTCGGCAATGCGCGCGAGCTTCTCCGACTTGTCGCCGATGCGCTCGAGATCGGTGATCGCCTTGACGATCGCCATGATCGCGCGCAGATCGCTGGCGGTAGGCGCATAGCGGGCGATGATGTGGATCGCCAACTCGTCGATGGAGGTCTCGAGGCGGTCGACCTCGTAGTCCTGCTCCATCGCCACACGGCCACGCTCGGCGTCGCCGTCGAGCAGGTAGGCGAGCGCATCATCGAAATGCTGTTCGGCCACCCCGCCCATGTTCATCAACAGCGAGCGCAGCGCCCCGAGATCGTCGTCATAACGGGTCAGGGTGTGCGGCGTCAGGTTGGGCGTATCTTTGTCGCTCATTTACTCAATATCTCCTTAAGGCGGCTTGTCTCGACCCGGTTGCTAGGGTTTACTCGTGGCATGGTGGCTTAACGAGCCTGTCATGCCTGTCGGGCAGACTGGACGACCCGCAGCATGCGGGGTTGGCCGCCCAAATACGCGTACTCTAACCGACTTTACGTTGCGAAATAATGACAAACACCGACGAGCTCCCCCTGCCGTTCATCAATCGCGAACTGAGCCTGCTCGGTTTCAACCGCCGCGTGCTCGAGATGGCACAGGACCGCAACGTCCCGCTGCTCGAACGGCTCAAGTTCCTCTGCATTTCCTCCGCCAACCTCGACGAATTCTTCGAGGTCCGCGTCGGCACGCTTACCCAGCAGATTCGCGCCGGCATCAGCCGGCAGGACGACGCCGGGCTTTCCCCGCAGACCCAGCTGGACCTGGTGCTGGAACAGGCGCATGCCCTGGTCCACGACCAGTACGAGACGCTCAACCGAGAGGTCATCCCGGCGCTGGCCAAGGAGAACATCCATTTCCTGCGCCGCACCCACTGGACCGAGGCGCAGGCGCTGTGGGTCAAGCAATACTTCCGCCGCGAGTTGCTGCCGCTGCTGACCCCGCTGGGACTCGATCCGTCGCATCCCTTCCCACGGATTCTCAACAAGTCGCTCAACTTCATCGTCTCGCTGGAGGGCAACGATGACTTCGGTCGCGAGGCGTGGCTGGCGATCGTGCAGGCGCCGCGCGCCCTGCCGCGCATCATCCAGATGGCCGAGGAAGCCGCCGAGGGGCCGGCCGCCTTCGTCTTCCTCAGTTCGATCATCCACGCCCATGTTCATGAACTGTTCCCCGGGATGACCGTCACCGGCTGCTACCAGTTCCGCGTGACGCGCAACAGCGATCTCTCGGTGGACGTCGACGACGATGACGATCTGCTGCAGACCTTGCAGGGCGGCCTGTTCGAGCGAAACTACGGCGATGCCCTGCGACTCGAGGTGGCCGACAACTGCCCGGCGGACATGATCGATTTTCTCTGCGAGCGCTTCGCCCTCGACGACCGCCAGGTGTTCCAGGTCCACGGCCCGGTCAACCTGCACCGATTGATGGCCCTGCCCAACCTGATCGACCGCCCCGAGCTCAAGGACCCGCCGTTCACGCCGCGCCTGGAGGCGGATTTCGATCCGGATCGCAATATCTTCGAGACCATCGAACAGCAGGGCAGCGTGCTGCTGCACCACCCGTATCAGTCATTCATGCCGGTGGTGGAATTCATTCGCCAGGCGGCCACCGACCCGCGGGTGGTGGCGATCAAGATGACGCTGTATCGCACCGGCAAGGACTCCGCGATCGTCGACGCCCTCGAGGCGGCCGCGCGCGCCGGCAAGGAGGTCACCGCGGTGGTCGAGCTGCGGGCACGCTTCGACGAGGAAGCGAACATCAACATCACGACGAGGCTGCAGAAGGCCGGCGCCTACGTCGCCTACGGCATCGTCGGCTACAAGACCCACGCCAAGATGGCGCTGGTGGTCCGCCGCGACGGCAATCGCCTCAAGCGATTCGTCCACCTGGGCACCGGCAACTACCACCCCGGCACCGCGCGGCTTTACACCGACTTCGGCCTGATGACCGACGACCGCTTCGTCGGCGAGGACGTCAACAAGCTGTTCATGCAGCTGACCGGCCTGGGCCGCGGCATCCGCCTCAAGCGCCTGCTGCAGTCGCCGTTCACCCTGCACGACGGCATGCTCGAGCGCATTCGACGCGAAACGGCACATGCCCGCAATGGCCGGCCGGCACGCATCCGCGCCAAGATGAACGCCCTGATCGAGAAACGCGTGATCGAGGCGCTCTACGAGGCCTCGCAGGCCGGGGTGACCATCGAGCTGGTGGTCCGCGGGGTCTGCTGCCTGAAGCCGGGCATCCCAGGCGTCTCCGAGAACATCCATGTCCGCTCGGTAATGGGGCGGTTCCTGGAACACCCGCGCGTGTTCTATTTCCAAAACGACGGCGAGGAGGAACTGTTCCTCTCGAGTGCCGACTGGATGCCGCGCAACTTCTTCGCCCGGGTGGAGACCGCCTTCCCGGTCGACACACCGGACATCCGCGCCCGGGTGATCGACGAGGCGTTCGACCGCTATCTGGCCGACAACACCGGGGCCTGGGAACTCACCGCGACGGGCGAGTACCGCCGCATCACCCCGGCCAAGGGCGAGAAACCGTTCAATGCCCAGCAATCGCTGATCACCGACCTGGGTAAGGCCTGAGCGAGCCGATGTGGCTGACGGCTGAGCATGCGCCAGCCGACCGCTCACCCCTTACGCCCGCTGGACGGCCGATTGGCATGCGATACTGTCGGCCGTCGTCATCCCGATCACGGTAACCGTCCGCCCATGCTCAAGCTGCTGTTCTGGCTCATCATCGCCCTCGTCATCGGGCTGTTCTTCGCCATCCGCCAGGCCAATCGTCTGCGCGCGGAACAACAGGACGACTCGCCCCAGACCCGATCGCTGGAATCCGTGCGCTGCGCCCAGTGCGGGGTGTTCGTGCCCGAGGACAAGGCGGTGCGCCGCGACGGGCAGGATTTCTGCAGCTGGGAACACGCCGACGCTTGGGCCCAGGCCTCGGCCGACGAACGGCACCGGGAGCAGGAATGATCCAACCGGCCGGCACGGAGAACTGGCGCGGGCTGCGCCTCGCCAACGCCTACCGCCTGCTGCTGGCCCTCGCCCTGACCGCCGCGGCGCTGACCGATCGCGGCCCGGCGGTCTTCGGCCAGGCCGATGCCTCGCTGTTCATGCTCACCGCCTGGACCTACCTGTTCCTGGCCATGGCCTTCGAATGGCTGCTGGAACTGCGCATCCTGCCGTTCCGCCCGCAGGCGCACCTGCACACCGCGGGCGACCTCGCCTGCCTGATGCTGATCGCCCACGCCTCGGGCGGGCCGGAAGGGCCGATCGCGCTGGCGCTGGTGATCGCCATCGGCATCGGGGCGGTATTGCATGGCGGACGGGTGGCGATCGGCTATGCCGCGATCGGTGTGCTGCTGGTGCTGGGCGAGGCGATCTACGCCTCGTGGACGCAGACCGACGCCAATCACCTGGCCAACTCCGGCTTTCTCGGCGCCGCCCTGTTGCTGATCACCGTGCTGGTAATCGCCTTCGAGCGGCGCGCGGCCATCTGGGAACACCAGAGCCACGCCCGCGAGCGCGAGGTGCGCTACCTTTCCGAACTGGCCTTGCGGGTCATCGAGCAGACCGACAACGGCATCATCGTCTCCGAGCCCGATGGCCGGATCGAATACATCAACGCCGCGGCCCGCCAGATGCTCGGCGAGGACCAAGCGATCACCGAAACGGACGATCACCGCCTTCCTGACCTGCACCCCGGCATGTGCGACGCGCTACGGGCCTGGTACGCGGGCCATGCCGACCAGCAACGCGACTTCGATCAGCCGCGCCGCCTGCGCGCGCAGTTCCACCGCATCGAGACCGCGCTGGGTCCACGCGCCCTGATCGTGCTGCTGGACCTGTCGGCCGAGGACGAGCGGGTGCGGCGCGACAAGCTCGCCGCGCTGGGCCGACTGATCGCCTCGATCGCCCACGAGGTGCGCAACCCGCTCTCCTCGATCCGCCAGGCCGCCGAGCTGCTACCGGAATCCGACACCCCCGAAGAACGCGAGCAACTGACCGAGATCATCACGCGCCACAGCGACCGCATCAATCGACTGGTCGAGGACGTGCTCGGCGCGGCCCGCGCCCCCGCGGTGCATGCCCAGAAGGTGGACCTGGTCGATTGGCTGGCGCGATTTGCCGACCGGCGCCGCGAGGCCTGGCAGGCCGCCGGCGAAACGTTCACGATCCGACTGGATGCCGATGTGGAGCAGGCTCCGGCCCGGGTCGACACCACCCACCTCTGGCAGGTGATGGACAATCTCTGTGACAATGCCGAACGCCATGGACGCCCCGCGGATGGGCACCTGGCGATCCGGCTGCGGGTAACCGCGGCGGCCGGGCAACGCTGGCAGCTCCAGCTTTGCGACAACGGCCCGCGCATCCCGGCATCCGAGCGCGATGCCCTGTTCGAGCCGTTCTACACCACGCATTCACAGGGAACCGGCCTGGGCCTGTTCGTCTCTCGCGAACTGGCGTTGGCCAACCGCGGTGAACTGATGCTGGTCGAGCCCACCGTCACCGACGAAGCGGGCAACTGCTTCCGGCTGTGCCTGCCCATGGCGGATGGGACGGCCGCGCCGGCAACGACACAAGCAAGGGAATGAAAAGATGGCGTACTGCCTGATCGTGGACGACGAGCCGGATATCCGCACGCTGGTCGCCCTGTTCATGAAACGCGAAGGCGTGCCCACACTCGAGGCCGCCGACCTGGCCGAGGCCCGCGAGCAGCTCGACCGTCACGGCGAGGAGATCGACCTGTGTCTCGCCGACATGCGCCTGCCCGACGGCAACGGCCTGGACCTGGTCGACGAGATCCGCGCCCAGCGCCCCGATCTGCCGGTGGCGGTGATCACCGCGCACGGCCAGGTGGAGGCCGCCGTGCGGGCACTGAAGGCGGGCGCCTTCGACTTCATCAACAAGCCGATCGAGCAGGACACCCTGCGACGCCTACTGCGCGATGCACGCAACCTGCAACCCAGCCGACCGATGGCAAACGCCCCCGCCGAGACGGATGCCAGCGACTCGCCCCTGATCGGCCAGTCGCGCGCCATGCGCCAGTTGCGCGAGATGATCGGCCGCCTGGCGCGCTCGCAGGCGCCCATCTTCATCCAGGGCGAGTCCGGCACCGGCAAGGAATTGGTCGCCCGCGAAATCCACGCCCACAACAGCCGCGCGGGCGGACCGTTCGTGCCGGTCAACTGCGGGGCGATCCCCGGCGAGCTGATCGAATCCGAGCTGTTCGGCCACCACAAGGGCTCGTTCACCGGCGCGATCCGCGACAAGCCGGGCCTGTTCCGGGCCGCCGAGGGCGGCACGCTGTTTCTCGACGAGATCGCCGAGTTGCCGCTGCCCCTGCAGGTCAGCCTGCTGCGGGTGCTACAGGAACGCCGCGTGCGCCCGGTGGGCGCCACCGAGGAGGTGCCGGTGGACGTGCGGATCGTCTCGGCCTCGCACCAGGACCTCAACCAGGCAGTCACCGACGGCCGGTTCCGTCAGGACCTGTTCTTCCGTCTGAACGTGATCGGCCTGCGCGTGCCGCCGCTGCGCGAACGCCTCGACGACCTGCCCGCGCTCGCCTCGGCGATCGTCGCCCGGCTGGCCGCACGCGACCATCGACCGGTGCCCAGCATCGATCCCGCCGTGCTGCAGACCCTGGCCACTCAGCCCTTCCCGGGCAACGTCCGCGAACTGGAGAACCTGCTGGAACGCGCCATGGCCCTGACCGATGGCGAGCGGATCACCGACCAGGCCGTCGCACCGCACCCGATGATGACCGGCGAGGAGGAACCCGGCTCGGCACTGGGCGCCGGCCCCGGCTTCATCCCGGAGACCGACGAGCAGCACGACGTGCTGACTGCCCTGCAGCAGACCCGCTGGAATCGCAGCGAGGCCGCCCGTCGACTGGGCATGACCCTTCGCCAGTTGCGCTACCGGTTACAGAAGTGGGGCGTCGAATAAAAGACGACAGGGATCAGATCAGGATCACCTTCTGACCTCTCATCGCATACATCGGATTGCCGGGTTCAATCCGCCAATGCCCGCAACACGGCCGGCGGCAGCGACCAGACGAGCTTGCCATTACCGTAGCCGACGGCGTTATCGAAGCGGATCAGGATCATGCCGCCCTTTTTCATGGGCATGTTGCCGGACGGACGCCCGCCGAGCAGGCACTCGGCCAACTGCCCGAGGCCCGGTTCGTGCCCGACCACGGCCATGCCATCGACACGGGGCTGTTTGCGCAGCCATTCCACCGCCGCACCGATGGGGGCGTCGGGGGCGAACACCCCCTCCTGCTCGACCCGGCGCTGCTCGATACCGGGCGCGACGATTTCGGCCGTCTGCACGGCGCGCGCCGACGGACTGGTCACCAGTCGCTCAATGGGCAACGCCATGGTGGTCAGGCCGCGAGCCGCCATCTGCATGCGCTCGATGCCCCGCTTGGTCAGGGGACGCTCGGTGTCGGGCCGTCCCTCGCGGGCAAAGTCCTCGCGGTCCTGCGCGGCGGCGTGTCGGATGATCAACAGGTCCATGATGGGTCTCGCGGGCCGTGAAGCGGCGTGGCTCGTCGGGAACCCCTACGTGAATCGCCCCAGCCGATTCACGTAGGGGTTCCCTAGGTTCAGGCGGCATCCTGAACCCACCAAGCTACCGGATTGTGACAATGTGACCAGGAAAAGCTTTGCACGAATGCATTGCCACTCTGGCCTCGAAGGGCGCGCCTTGAGCCGGATATCTGCGGCGTCGCGAGGCGCGCAGGGCGGCATCGCATTCGCGCAGGCCTTCCCGATGAGGAAGATGGACCACGACGTGCTCGGTTGGTTCACAGGCCGAGCGCATCTGGTAACGACGGCGCCCTGGGCTATGATGTCGATCTCGGGAAGGGTTGCACGAATGCGATGCCGCTCTGGCCCGGCGAGTCGTTCGTGATCAAGACGACGCAACGCCACTCGCCGGGACCGCTTCGCGCGCCTTGAGCACGCGAAGCGGTATCGGATTCGAGCCAACCTTCCCTAACCACCGTCACATCGCGAGGAGACGACATGGAAGGCCGTGATTCGCAGGATGCCCACCCCGACAACGCCACTAACCGTCCGCATCGCTCGGCCGGACCGCAAGGCACGATGCTCTTTCAAGCCGACGAAATGCGGCGACAGGCCGAGGCCGCCGAGCCGCAGGGCAACGAGCGCGCCTCGGTCGCCGAGCCGATCCTCGAGGGCACGAGCAGTGGCATCGAGGGCCGACGGTTCACCCTGCGGGCGGGCCGACAGACCATTGGCCGGCGCCAGGACAACAATATCGTCCTCGACGAACCCAGCGTCTCATCCTCGCACGCCTGGATCCTCAATCAGCAGGGCCAGCACGTGATCATGAACATGCTGTCGACCAACGGCACCTTCGTGAACGACAAGCGCGTCCACGAGGCGACGCTCAAGCATGGCGACCGCGTCCGTCTGGGGCAGGCGGAATTCGTCTTTCTCACCCGCGAGGCCGGCGAGGGACGTGTGGGGCCGCGCCACTGGCTGGTGGGCGCGCTGCTGCTCGCGGCCATGGCGCTGGCCTTCACCCTGATCTGGAACTGAGCCGGCCGTGACGGCCCCCGAGACGCCGACGACCATCGGCCGCTATCGCATCGAGGGCGTCCTCGGCGAGGGGGCGATGTCGATCATCTATGCCGGCTTCGACCCCAGCATCAATCGCCACCTGGCGATCAAGTGCCTGCGCGACGAGGTGGCCCGCGACGCCGCCTACCGGCGCCGCTTTCTCACCGAGGCACGCGCGGCCGGCACCCTGACGCACCCCAACATCGTCACCATCTATGACGTCGGCGAGGCCGACGGACGGCCCTATATCGCGATGGAGCGCCTGCGTGGCGACACACTCGCCGAGCGGGTCACCCGCGAGGGCTTTCCGTCGGTCGCCGTGATCATGGACCTGGTCGGCCAGATCGCCGCGGCACTCGACTTCGCCCACCGGCACGGCGTCGTCCATCACGACATCAAGCCGGAAAACATCATCCTGGTCGAGGGTTGGACCCACGCCAAGGTCAACGACTTCGGCGTGGCGCGGGTCGCCGACAGCGAAGAGGTGCACGACGGCACCGTTGCCGGCACCCCCGCCTACATGGCACCGGAACAGTTGCGCGGCGCAGCGACCGACGGCCGCAGCGACCTGTTCTCGCTGGGCGTGATGCTGTTCTGGCTTTTGACCGGGGAGAAGCCATGGCGCGAGTCGGCGATCGACCGGCTGATGGCCGAGCGTCACGACACCCCTCAGCCACCACTGGTCCCGCACGACCCGGCCACGCCCCAGGTGCTGCTGGAGATCACCCGCAGCCTGCTGCAATCCGATCCCGACCAACGCTACCAGCACGGCCACGAGGTGATCGACGACCTGCGCCACGCGCGACGGGAGCTCGAACGGCTGCGGGCGGATCCGATCGCCATGCGCATCCTGCCGATGCGGGTGCGCTGGGCCGCGATCCTGGGGACGATCCTCACCGTCACCCTGCTGACCGGGCTGGCCTCGGTCTACGTCAAGCAGGACCAGGCACTCACCGGCCTGGCCCTGGATTTCGGCGCGTCGCTGGGTCGCACCATCGCGCATGAAACCGCCGAGGACCTGCTGCTCAACGACGAGGTCGCCGTGCGGGCCCTGGTCAAGGACATGCGCCGCAATGACCAGATCCGCTATCTGGCCGTCGCCAACCGCGAACGCCAGGTGATCGCCAGCGCCCGCGACGAGGAAATAGGCACGGCACTGTCGGTCCTGCCCGAAACCCAACGACGTGACCTCGACGACGGCATCGTCAGCCATCACGGCGCGCTGCCCGAGACGGACACGAACGAACCCCTGCTGCTGTTCGACGTGCCCATCCGCTACCAGTCGCACCCGATCGGCACCCTGCGCCTCGGGGTCGAGAGCGAACCGTTGGCCGCGGCAAACCGGACCACGTTGATGGCGATGCTCACCGCGCTGCTGGCGACGCTCGTGGTGGTACTGAGCGCGGCCTGGTGGCTGTTCCGCCGCCTGCTCGCCCCGCTCGACGTGCTGCGCGATGCATTGATGCGCATCGCGCGGGGCGAGACCGGCCACCGCATCCGGCTGGTGCGTCGTGACGAGTTCGGCCGCCTGTTCACGGCCTTCAACCTAATGAGCGAATCGCTCTCCGGGCGTGAGGCCAGCCCGCCGGCCGTCCGGCCGAGCCAACCGACCGACAGCGAGCCGACGCGCGTGATCGAACCGGTCGACCCACCGGAAGGGCCGACGCGATAGATCAACGGTGACGCGTCAGAGCGCGTCGACGCGACGCTGCAGTTCGCGGGCACGCGCCCGGTAGCTGCGGGCGGGCTCGAAACTCGGATCGATCGCCAGCACGCGATCCCACAGGGCAATCGCCTCGTCGAGCTCCTGATTGCGATAGCGCAGGATCGCCCGCTGGTGATATTCACCCACCAGCCGTTCGCGTAACGCCGGCGCCCGGCTGGCCGCGGGCTCGATGCCCTCGTCCTCGGCCAGAGCGGCCTCGAAACGTTCCAGGGCCGCCTCGGGCCGATCATCGTCCAGCAATGTCATGGCCTCGCTCTGCAACCGCCCGGCTCGGCTGGGCGCCGCCTTCGGGGCGGACGCTTCATTACGCGACTCGTCGCCCCCGCTGGTCTTGGGCCGGTACGACGGCAACGGCGCATCCGGCAAGGCCAGTGCCGCTGCCGTCTGCCACGAAGGAATCGGCGCCCGGTCGACCTGCCGGCGCGCCGGCTGCCCGTCCTTCGCCGTGTCTTTCGGCTCGGCATCGTTCGATCTCGGCTCTCCGGGCAGGCGCAAGGTCTCCCCGACGCGCAGGTCGGACGGGTTCTCCGAGTCGTTGTAGCGGGCGAGGATCAGGAACAGCCCGGCATCGCCCAGATGGCGGGAGGCCAGGGCGCTGAAGGAATCGCCGGGACGCACCACGTACTCGTGCGACTGCCGGCCGAGCACCTCCTCGGGGTTGGCGGTCAGCTGGCGCATCACCGCCCGGGCCACCATGTCGTCGGGATGCCGTTCCAGGTAACGGGCGAGATCGCGGCGACCGCGCGCGAACCCCCCTCGCTGCAGCCCATCGAGGATGCCGTCCAATGAGCGCCGGTCGGCGGGTGGGGCCACATCCGCTTCGTTCACCGGATCGGCTCCGGCCTTCTCGCCCTCAGCGTCGGCCTGGCCCTGGAGGCGCGCATCGAGCTCACCCAACTGGGCGCAACCAGACAGGACCACCGCGGTCAGAAGCAGGGTTGCGACTTGCCAGATGCGAGCCGAGGTGCGCGAGCGTCTACCGAAAGTCATCATGGATCGGCTGCCGTGATTCGAGGAAATGGGTTCAGGTAATCGACAGGCGTTCTGCCAGCCGACCCAACCAGGACGTGGGCCGCTGTGAGCGAGCGAGGATCAGCCCGAGATTGTCGCCCGACTCGCCGCCGCGCTCGGCCCCGAGGGCAAGGCCGCCGTGCAGGGCGGCAAACAGGTCGGGCTCGCGCAGCAGGCCGGCGAGTTCCGAGCGACTCAGGCTCTCCCAGATGCCGTCACTGCACAGCGCGAAGCCATCCCCGGGCCGCAGGACGGCGTAGCCATGCTCGACCTCGGGCGGCTCGCTGCCGCCCAGGCCCCGCAGCAGCACGTGCTGGTCGGGGTCACGGGCCAGGTCGGCCTCGCGGATCTCGCCGCGATCGAGCTTGAGGCGGGCCAGGCTATGGTCGCGGGTGACGCTCAGGCAGCGCCGGCCGCGGAAATGGTAGAGCCGACTGTCGCCGACGTGGGCCCAGTAGGCCTGCCCGTCACGCAGCAGCAGCGCGACGATGGTGGAATGCGGTTCGGCCGCCACCCAGGCGTTGCGCCGACGGATCTCCGTGTGCGCGGCCTGGCAGAGGGTTTCCAGGAACAGGGCGCCGGGCTGCTCGCGCCAGGCCCGCTCATCCCACAATTCCCGGGCGGCGTGGATCACCCCGCCCGAGGCGAGCTCGCCGGCGCCGTCACCGCCCATGCCGTCGGCCAGCACCATCAGCGAGGTCGACTCGCGGGCGTCGTCCAGGCAAATCAGGTCGTCCTGCTGCGAGGGGCGGCCACCCCGGGCGCGCCCACAGGCCATGCCCGGGGCCTCGCGAATGTCGAACTCACCGTCCCTGTCCATGTCTGCGAGCGCTCCTGGTTCGCCTGCTCCGTTGCCCAATCCGTGGCCCACTCGGCATCCCGCCGCCGGTCACGATCGAGATCGTCTCAATTCATCGTCGGGCAGTATAGCCCTGCCGGCTACCCGATTCAGCCGTCTTCCTGGGCCTCGAGCCACGCGGTTTCGGCCGCCTCGAGCCGGACGCCGATCTCGCCACGCTCGCCCTGCAGACGCACGACCCCATCCTCGCGCTGCCCCTCGTACAAGGCCGGGTCGGCCAAGGCGGTGTCGATCTCGGCCAACTGCTCACCCAGACGCTGGACCTCTGCCTCGAGGCGATCAAGGCGCTTTTGCCGCTCCTTGGCCTGGGCACGGGACGCCTTGTCGCGCGGCTTGCCCCAATCGGAGGACGCGTTGGCCGGCGCGGCCGGGGCCTTCTTGCCGGCTTTCTTGTCGGATTTCTGGGCAGCCTTCTGGCCGGGCTTGTCGGCCGCCTGCTCGCGATTGTGGGCACGTCGGCGCTCGGTGACCGCCTCGCGGTAGTCGTCCAGGTCGCCGTCGAACGGCAGCGCGGCGCCGCCACGCACCCACCAGAAGCGGTCGCAGACCAGCTCGATCAGGCTCTTGTCGTGCGAGACCACCAGGATCGCCCCCTCGAAGGTCTGCAACGCCTCGGCCAATGCCTCGCGCATGGCGAGATCCAGGTGGTTGGTCGGCTCGTCAAGGATCAGCAGGTTGGGTGCCTTCCAGACCAGCAGCGCCAGCGCCAGGCGGGCCTTCTCGCCGCCGGAAAACGGTTCGATCGGCTCGAAGATGCGATCGCCGACGAAACCGAAACGGCCGAGGAAGTCGCGCAGCTTCTGGGTGGAGGCCGTCTTGCCGGCCACCCGCTCGAGGGCGATCAGCGGCGTGTCGCGCGGGTCGAGCTGATCGAGCTGGTGCTGGGTGTAGTAGCCCACCTGCACGCCCGGGGCGACGAAGCGATCACCCGACAGCCAGGTCTCGCCGCCGTCGGCAATAACGCGGATCAGGGTGGTCTTGCCCGCACCGTTGGCGCCGAGCACGCCGATGCGATCACCGGCCCGGATCTGCAGCGAGACGTCCTCGATCAGTGGCGTGCCGTCGTAACCGATCGAGACGCCCTCGAGGGTAACCATCGGGTCCGGGGCGCGCTTCGGGCTAGGAAAGTAGAAGGAAAAATCGTCGCGGTCGGCGTGGCTCGCGGCAATCACCGGCAGGCGCTCGAGGGCCTTGACCCGGCTCTGCGCGGCACGCGCCTTGGTGGCCTGGGCACGGAACCGGTCGATGAAGCCCTGCAGGCGCTCGCGTTCCTTGGCCATTTTCGCCGCCAGGGCCTGGTTCTGCATCAGCCGCTCGGCACGCATCTCCTCGAAGGAGCTGTAATGACCGGTGTAGAGATTGAGCGACTGGTTCTCGATGTGGGCGATATGGGTGCAGACGTGGTCGAGAAAATCGCGATCGTGCGAGACCACGATCAGCGTGCCCGGGTAGCTCACCAGCCAATCGGCCAGCCAGAACACCGCGTCGAGGTCGAGGTGGTTGGTCGGCTCGTCGAGCAACAGGATGTCGGAGGGCGCGATCAGCGCCCGCGCCAGGTTCAACCGCATGCGCCAGCCACCCGAGAAGCTCGAGACCGGGTTGTCGATCGACGCGGGGGCAAAACCCAGGCCGTCGAGCAGACGTGCCGCCCGCGCCCGCGCACTGAATCCGCCGATCGTCTCAAACTCGGGGTAGATCTCCGCCATCCGCATGCCGTCGTTCTCGGCCTCGGCCTCCAGCAGGGCGGCATTCAGGCGCGCGTAGTCACGGTCGCCATCGAGGACGTAATCGACCGCCGAGGCATCCAGCGCCGGGGTTTCCTGCTCCACCGTCGCCATGCGCTGACCACCGGCCCATTCGATATCACCCGCATCCGGCGCGATCTCGCCCTCGAACATCGCCAGCAAGCTGGACTTGCCGGTGCCGTTCTTGCCCACCAGGCCCAGGCGCTGGCCCGGTAGCAAGGTGAGATCGGCATCCTCGAGCAGCAACTGCGTGCCGCGACGAAGGGAGACGGACTTCAACTGGATCATGTGGTCTCCAATCGGAATCGACGCCGTAAAGGTTGGCGGCGCCGCAAATGAGCGTGGCAAGGGGCGCCGAGAGACTGAAACCCTTCAAGCGCCCCGGCATTGCAACGGAGGGCAGGTTCCCTTGTGCCTTACCTCGCGAGCGTCCGGTGGCCGGGGCGGAGCGACAAGGACGTCGAACCGGCCCCGATCAGCCACCGGACGCTTGCGAGGCCGGGGGTCTCGGCATCGAGACACCCGGGCCCGAAGGGCCAAGGCGCAGGGTGCCCTTCTTTTCGCCTCCGCAGCCATAACTTGGCTTGGGCAAGCAAGAAAAGACGCTCGCCCGCCCTTCGGCAGGGCAGGGAAGAACAACCCCGCGCCAACAGGCGGGCGAACCAACTCCCGCCGCCCGACTCCAGCCACCCTGAGCCCCAGGGAACAAATAGAACCCCAAAACCAAAAAGGCCGGGACCCCGTAAACGAGGTCCCGGCCGGGGAATTTGGTCGGAGTGGCAGGATTCGAACCTACGACCCCTACGTCCCGAACGTAGTGCTCTACCAAGCTGAGCTACACTCCGTAAAACCGTCGACGCCTCGGCGTCAGTGGTCACGCTGAACGCTGATGTCCGCCAGGGCGGCCATCGCTCGGGAATGGACACTGTCGGGCAGAACCCCCAGTGCCTGCTTGGCCGCATCGGCCTCACGTTCAGCGAGCGCCGAAGTATACGAGAGTGCGTCGGTCCGTTCAACTACTTCGAGCACCTCGTCGATCCGGTCGGCCGACTGCGACTCGATCGCCTCGCGCACCAGCTCGGCACTGGCCGCATCCGCCCGCGCCATGGCGATGATCAGGGGCAGGGTCGGCTTGCCCTCGGCGAGATCGTCACCGACGTGTTTGCCGGTCTGCGCCTCGTCGCCGCGATAGTCGAGCACATCGTCGATCAGCTGGAAGGCCACGCCCAGTCGATAGCCATAGTCGCCCAGCGCGCGCTCGGTGGCCTCGTCGCGATCATCGAGCACGGCGGCGAGACGACAGGCGGCCTCGAACAGGGTGGCCGTCTTGCGCCCAATCACGTCCATATAGAGCGCCTCGGAGACCGTCGCGTCGCCGATGTTCATCAGCTGCATCACCTCGCCCTCCGCGATGCGGTTGGTGGCGTCGGCAAGGATACTCATCACGCGCGGTCGCTCGACCTCGACCATCATCTGGAAGGCGCGCGAGTAGAGGAAATCCCCGGTGAGCACCGAGGCGGCGTTGCCGAACCGCGCATTGGCGGTATCGTGGCCACGGCGCAGGGTGGATTCGTCGACCACGTCGTCGTGCAGCAGGGTCGCGGTGTGAATAAACTCCACCACGGCGGCCATCTGCGCCGACCCCGGCAGTTCCGCCCCCTCGCCGCGCAGCGACCGACTGGCGAGCATGTGCAGCAACGGTCGGAAGCGCTTGCCGCCGGAATGGACGATGTAGCTGCCCAGCTGGTTGATCAGGGCGACATCCGAGCCGAGCCGATGCATGATCACGCGGTCGACGGCCCGCATATCATCGGCCATCAATGCGCGGATCTCGTTCAACTGCATGCTCATCGTCTCGCTCGTTCGCTCGATAGGGGGATGCCCGGCGGGCCGCCGCCAACCTTACACCAAGGCCTGGTAGGCGACTAGGTGCCCTAGCGGAACCACCCAGGGGGAAGCGACCGGGCCAAGGTCTCGCGCGATGCCCGGAATGCCTCCTCGTAGGCCTCGTCGGCCTCGTCGCCGGCAAAGCACAGGCGCTCAAGGGTCGAACGCGCCTCCAGCCAGTCCGCCGGCGCCCCGCACGCCAGCAACGCCGAGCGCACCGGGCTTACCATCGGCTGCGGCAAGGCGATGAGCACGCGATTCAACCGCTCACGCAAGGCCTGCGGATCCGCGGCCGACCGCAATGCCTGCTGGGCACGACGCCAGTCGCGACGGACACGCCACCAATGCCACCCCGCTCGAGCGAGCCAGGCCAGCAGCAGGAGGCCGACCAGACCGGCGAGCAGCCAGGGCAAGGCAGCACGGATGGCGGCAAGCCGCCGCTCGGCCGGTTCGGCCTGCCAACGGACCGGTTGCGCCTCACTGCGGGCGTAATCGATCGCCCATCCCGGCTTGGCGGCCGTCGGGTCGATGTAAGGCAGCTTGAGCGCGGGCAGGCGAGCTTCGCGGGTGCCATCACTCCCGCCCGTGACCGCCGGCAGAAGTGAGAATCGCACCTCCCAGGCATCGACCAATGGCCCCATCGCCTCCGCCCGCGCCTGGTCCGGGGCATGTCGAATCGACGGCTCGTCGATGCGCAGGCCCACCGGGGCGATCAGCTGCGCTTGCAACAGTTGCTCGAGCGCCTTCTCCGATAGCCCCTCGCCGACCACCAGGAAACGCCACTCGCCCGGCTCACCCGCGACCAGTTCACCGCTCTGCATATCCCGTAGTGCCAGGTCCGGGGTGACCGGCAGGTATTCGGGCAGATGGGCGGGCAGCGGCTCGACCGCCAGCCGCCGCGCGACCGGTACCCAGGCAAATTGGCTCTGCGCGCGACCGACCACGTCGAAATCGATGCGCTGGAACTCGAGCGTCACCCCGCCGCCGCGCAACGCCTGCACGGCCCAGCGATAGGTCCGCCGCACCACGCGACGCCCGTCGATCTCGACGGTGTCCTGCGTCGCTCCCAGCACCTGGGTGTCGATGCCCTGACCCTCCGGGCGGTGCACCTCCACGCCGCGCAATTGTCGTGAGGGGTCGAGAATCGTTTGCGTGACCAGGAAGGTCTGGCGCTGCACCGGATCGATCGCGGCCACCTCGGTCTCGACGATCACCCCGCGCGGCGGGCGCCCGGCACCGTCCTGGCTGAGCCGCTCCGAAACAGCCGGCAGCGGATCGATCGGCCCCAACTCGACCCGTTCGGCAAAGCCGCTCTCCTCTCGATCGCGATCGGGTAGCGGGATATCCGCGATGGCCGGCAGCGACCCACCCAGGGCGAGCAAGACCACCAGCAACGGTGCCGAGCATCGGCGTGCGACTCGCGTGACGCTCATTGCCCTGCCTCCGTCTCGTCGCCGGTCAGGCCCTGACGAACCACCGACTTGTAGGGCTGCTGGCGGAGCAGGCCGTCGATCGGCGGGACGGGACGATCCTCGATGCGCTCGAGCTTCTTGCGCGCGCCGCCAAGCAACCCCTCGTCGAGTGCAAACGCCTCGCCGTCACCGGGTGCCTGATCGGCCACTGCCCCGCCCTGGCCACTGCCTTCGGCTTCCAGCATTGCCTCGGCCATTTCCGCCCCGTCGTCCTCGGCGAGCTCGCGGCGCAGGGTCGATTCGTAACCCTGGAATTCCGGCGTCGGCTCGAGGGATTCCTCCTGCGCCCCGCCGCGCAACGCCTCGACCAGGTCCCGGTTGCTACGGGCATCGTCGTGTTCCGGATCGATCGTCAGCGCGGCCTCGAAGGCATCCACCGCGCCGCCATAACGACGGGCGAGCGTCAGGGCGTTGCCCAGATTGAACAGCGCCAGAAGCCGCTGCTGATCGGTTTCGGCCAACCAGGACGCCGCCTGCAGGCGTTCGACCGCGTGCGGGTAATCGGCGCGACGAAATGCCGCCAGCCCGCTGCCCAAACGGGCGTTGAATCCCGCCACGCGATCGAACGCGCTCTGCGCCCGGGCGAACTCGCCGGCCTCGAAGGCCTGCCAGGCCTGCTCGAGATGCGCTTTCTGCTCCGACTCGTCGACCAGCGGTGATGCCCCCGCGACCGTAAACACCACCGGGGTGACCACGGCGAACAGCACCACCAGACCGAACCGCCAGCCGCGCCCCTGCCCGGTTGTCGCGCCCCACTCGAGCACTAGGTGGATGATCAGCGCGACCATCGCCACCCACAGGGCCAGCACGGCCAGCGAGCGGGAGCCCTCGGTGGTCTCGGTCGAGCGGGCAGGTGCGGGCAGGGCGTCAATACGCTCGCGCAGGAAGGCGACGTCGTCTTGCAACACCCCGGTCCGCCGCGCCTCGCCGCCGGCAAGCTCGGCCAATTCGGCGACGCGCTCGAAAGCCGGTTCGGAGACGATCACCTCGTTGTCGTCATTGCGACGCGGCTGCCCCCCCTTGAACAACGGCGTGCGCTCGCGCGCCATGCTCACCGCGAAGATCGGAATATCCCGCTCGGCGAGCCGCTCGGCGGCCGCCAGGACACGGCTGCCCGCTTCTCCGGCGAATTGGCGGCCATCGGCCGAGGTCAGCCAGATCACCGCCCCGCCTTCCAGCGCCCGCATCTCGGCGGCCAGGGAAAAGGCCTGATCCGGGCGGGCGACCAGACGATCCCCCATCAGACCGGGCAGGTGTCCGGCGTAAAACTCAAGCAGGTTGGCATCCGGTCCCGGCGGCAGCATCACCCCGGC
This sequence comes from Guyparkeria halopsychrophila, assembly GCF_044582135.1. Lineage (NCBI taxonomy): Bacteria > Pseudomonadati > Pseudomonadota > Gammaproteobacteria > Chromatiales > Thioalkalibacteraceae > Guyparkeria > Guyparkeria halopsychrophila. The sequence continues at coordinate 67,731 of NZ_JBDODP010000006.1, forward strand.
GGTGTCCACCGAGCGCAACAGGCCCATGGGCCGCCCCGACTGCGACTCGGCCAGCAACTCGATCAGCATCACTGCCCGGTCGATGCGGTTGGGGTCGACATCCCGGCCGGTCATCGCGGCGGTGCCATCGACCACGAACAGCAACGGGGCCCGGACCTCCTCCTGCGATTCGCGATCCTGCGCCACGCGCGGGTCGGCCAGCGCCAGGACGGCAAACAGCCAGAACAGCACCCATAACAGACGGGCAACCAAGCCGGCCCAGCGATGCCGATGCCCGCTGATGGACGTGCCGGCAAATGCCCAGTCATGCAGTTCCGGGTCAGCGTAGGCGTCCAGTCGCGCGCGTCGCTGTCGACGCCACAAGGCAAGCGCGAGCGGCAAGACAAGCAACCATAGCGCCTCCGGCCGGGCCAACACGGGCCAGGTCTCGGCACCGAGGAGCAGGTCCCAGAGGTCGATCAGGCTATGGAGGGGGTCGTCCATTCGCACCTCAGGCCGTCAGTCGGACTTTCAGGGACTGGGCGACAAGCAGCCCGGCAAGCCCCAGCACCAGGAACCAGGCCAGCAGGGAATGACGCTCGCGGCGAATGTCCTGGGCATCCGCCTTCGGTCGGTGCCGCTCGATCACTTCGGTGACCGACAACAACGCCTCGCGGTCGCCAGCGGCGATGGCCTCGCCGCCGGACAATCGCGCTAGGTCCTCCAAGGTCGGCTCACCGCCGGCGGGGCCGGCATCGCCGGGGGCAAGATTGATGGTGAACAGCTCGATGCTCTCCGCCCGCGCCAGGGTGAGCGCCTCGGCCGGGGTCATCTCCCCGCCGGTGTTGACCCCGTCGGTCCAGACCAGCAGTTGCGGTGGGGCCTCGCCACGCTCGCGGCGCTCGGCAATCGATTCCATCGCCACCGCCAGACCATCGCCCAGCGCGGTCGCACTGCCGTCCAAACCCGGTTCGAGTTGCTCGATCCAGAAACGCAGCGCGCCGTGATCGCCAGTCTCGGGCACCAGTGTGCCAGCCGAATCGGTGACCACCAGCAGGGAAAATCGGTCGCGCGGGTGCGCGGTGATGAATTCGTCCAATGCCTCGCGCATCACCGCCATGCGCGAGACCGGCTGATCGTCGGCATCGCGAAAATCGCGCGTCGACATGCTGGGGCTGGCATCCACCAGCAGCACGATCGAGCGGGCCGGTTCATCAACCTCTACCGACTCGCCTACCCAGACCGGGCGGGCCAGCGCGATGATCAGGCTGGTCACCGCGAGGAGAAGCAGGGCCAGCAGCCAGCGCTGCCCACCCCGGGGGGCGCCCTCGACCGAATCACGACCCAGCGCCGGGTGACGCAGCAGCCGCGAAGGCGCGCGATCCCGCACCCGACGCGCCCAGGCCGGGTAGACCAGCGGCAGGCCGGCCAGCAGCAACAAGACCCAGGGCGAATCGAAGCCGATCATGCCGTCTGCCTCCGCCAGACCGCGCGGCGCATCGCGCGCAGTCGTTCGACGACCGCCGTCCGCCAGGCATCGTGGGCTTGCCCCGGATAACCCGGCTGCCGGCCGAAGCGGGCGTGATCGATCTCACGCACCCAGGCGGACCACGGCTCGGCCAGTCGCGCGCGCCATGGGGCCGGGCCGCCGTGCTGCCAGCGGCCAATCGCCCGGATCACCTCGTCCTGCAGCGCGCGCTCTCCGGCCGGATCGACGACGCGCGCCGATTGGCGCTCCAGCCGCCACAGGGCCAACCACAAACGCAGATCACCCCGGTGGCGCCAGAGCCACCAGCCGGCCAGCAACAGCAGCGCGATGGCCACAACCGCCAGCCACGCCAGTGAGCCCTCGTCGGCAGGCGCCGCTGCGTCACCGGCACGTTGCACCAGCCAGGGCGCGGTGTAGATATCGACCAGCCCCTCGGGCGCCTGCTCCGGCAGGCCGCCGTCGGGGTGATTCCAGTCGCGGTAGCCTTCACTCATGCCGCCGACCCCGCGGCGCGCGCCAAGGCCACCGGGGCCTCGGCAAGCCACTCGGCCGGCTCGGCCTCGGCGGGCAACGCCAGGAAGGCCGCGCCCAGGGCCTCGGCCGACTGTCTCCAGGCCTCCAGGCGCTCGTGCTGCCGGCTGGCAAATTGCTCTCGCCAGCGGCGATTGCCGGTATCCAGCCAGCGCGCCCGGTTGCCCGCCTCGAACGCGACCAGTCCCAGGTCGGGCATTTCCAGCTCGACCCGGTCGGCCACAGAGACGAAGATCAGGTGATGGGCGGCGGCCAGCGGCGCCCAGTCGATGACCCGGCCGGGGCCGGTATCCGAGAGGCAATCGGAGAACACCATGACCACCGAGCCGGCGGGCAAGCGCTGCAACAGACGTTGGCGCAGACCCGACCAGTCGACCGGTTGGGCCTCCTCGCCGGTCTCGCCGGCCGCCTCAGCCAGTTCCGCCAGGCGGTGCAGGATCGCCCCCTGGCCGGTCACCGGCCCGGCGGCATGATGCCCGGGACAAAGCTGCTCGCCGATGCCGTGGATCTCGACGGCCAGGTTCTGCCGCAGCGCACCGGCGGCGAAGGCGTGGGCGGCGAGCAGGGCCTGAGTGAGCTTGAGCCGCCGACGGGTACCAAAGCGCATCGCGGCACCACAGTCGACCACCAGGTGGGCTTGGCGCTGGGCCGGCTCGCGGTGCACGCGCACCACCGGCTCGTTGGCCCGCGCCGAGATGCGCCAGTCGATGCGCGCGGCGGGCTCACCCGGCTGGTAGGCGCGCAGTTGCTCGAAATCGAGCCCCTCGCCCAGGCGGCGGGCGAGCTGGTCGCCGGACAGGCGGGTGGCCGTGGGGGAGCTTTCCTGCACCAGGGCGGGCAGGCGCTCGCCACCCGCCCAGGCGATGGCGATCTCTTCGGCCGACGGTGCGACGCCGGCACGCTGGCGGGACACGTCATCTCGTGCCTGCCCACGGCCGACCATGCCCCGCAGGGCCGCCGTCGCCCGGCCGATCAGGCCCTGAGTCACGGTGGGGGTCACGGCGCCGGGATCAGCTCGAGCAGGCGGTCGATGACCGCGTCGCGGGTCAGGCCGCTGACCATGGCGCGCGGGCCGAGGATGATGCGGTGACGCAGGGCATCGGCCGCGAGCTTGATCAGGTCGTCGGGGACGATGTAGTCACGCCCCTCCAGGTAGGCGGCTGCCCGGGCGGCCTGCACCCAGGCGAGCGCGCCACGCGGCGAGGCGCCGACCAGCACCTGGTCGGCCAGGTCGGGGTCGAGTTCGCCGACCCGACGCGTGCCGGCGACCACGTCGACCACCCAGCGTTGCAAAGCCTCGTCGCAACGCACCTGGCGTACCGACTCGCGCGCGGCGAGCACCTGGTCGACGGTGATGTTCTTCGCCTCGCCCACCGGATTGGTGCCCAGCGTGCCCTCGAGGGTGCGCTTGAGGATGTCGTACTCGTCCTCGCGCTCGGGGTAGTCGAGCGAGACGTGCAGCATGAAGCGATCCATCTGCGCCTCGGGCAGCGGGTAGGTGCCCGACTGCTCCAGCGGGTTCTGCGTGGCCATGACCAGGAACAGCTCGGGCAGGTCACGGCTGTGGCCGGCGACCGTGACCTGGCGCTCGGCCATCGCCTCGAGCAGCGCCGACTGGACCTTGGCCGGGGCGCGGTTGATCTCGTCGGCCAGCACGATTTCGTTGAACAGTGGGCCCGGCTCGAAGGTGAACTCACGGGTCTCGGGGTGATAGATCTCGTTGCCGAGCAGGTCCGCAGGGAGCAGGTCGGGGGTGAACTGGATGCGCTTGAAGTTGGCGTGCACGCCCTCGGCCAGCGCCTTGATCGCGGTGGTCTTGGCCAGGCCCGGCAGGCCTTCAACCAGCAAATGGCCGCCGGTGAGCAGGCCGATCAGCAGGCGGTCGACCAGTTCGGTCTGCCCGACGATGTAGTGGCCCAGGTGGGCGCGGAGATCCTGGATGGGCATCTGTTCGCTCATGGCTCGACTCGGCTTGTCTGCGGTTCGGTTTCGGTGTCATCAATACTGATCGGCAGGCCCGCGAGCTTCCACTCGGGAAACCCCGATTCGAGCCGGCGGGTGCGGAACCCCGCCTCGCGCAGGCGCGCGACCGCCTCGAAGGAGAAGGTACAGTAGGGGCCGCGGCAATAGGCGATCACCTCGCGCTCGGGATCGAGCTCGGCCATGCGCCGCTCGAGATCCTCGAGCGTGACGTTCATCGCGCCGGGGATGTGGCCCGCCTCGTACTCCTCCTCGGGACGCACGTCGATCAGCGTGACCAGTCCCTTGCGGCAGCGCTCCACCAATTCCTCGGCCGATACCGGCTCGAGCGCGTCCTTCTGGTGCAGGTGGGCATCGACCATCTGGCGCACCTCGGCCAGATGACGCTCACCTACCCGGCGGAACACGTCCAGCAACTCGACCACGTCATCCGCGGCGATGGAATAGATCACCTGCTTGCCTTCACGGCGCGCCGCGACCAGTCCGGCCTGCTGCATGCGCTGCAGGTGCTGCGAGGTGTTTGCGACCGACAGGCCGGAAACCCGCGCCAGGCCATCGACCGAACGTTCCCCCTGGGCCAGGTGTTCGAGCAGCTCCAGCCGGCGCCCGTTCGAGAGCACCTTACCCAGGCGGGCGAACTGGTCGTTGAGGTCCTGTTTGAATCCGTGGCTAGTCACAAGTCATATCTTCCTTGCCGCTCAGCCCGAACAACCGGCCGAGGCGGCATTATTGGAGGAACGGCGGTCGATGCGCAGCATGACCCATGCACCCAGCATGATGGCCGCCAGCGACAGTATCGAACCGAGCGCGAGGGTGGAAAAGCCGGTCAGGCCATGCCCGACGGTGCAGCCCATCGCCAACACGCTGCCCACGCCAACCAGCGTGGCGCCCACGATCGTGCGCAACCATTCGCGCACGCTCATCGGAATGCTGAACCGCACGTCCCGGCGTGCCAGCGCACTAACGAGACTGCCCAGGAAGACGCCCGCGACCGCCACGACACCAAAGGTGATGGTAGACGGGCTGGTCATATTCTGGAGGAAGTACACCACATCGCCTAGTGGCGCACTGAAGGTGAACGACTGGGTGCCCAGCCCTTCCTGGGGACTGTTCTGCATCATCGACGCCATGTCGGCGGCCTGGCCCGGGGCCCCGCCGGTCACCCAGAAAGCCGCGCCAACCACGGCACCCATCAACAGGATGGCAAGCCATGCCAGACCGTTGCCGCGCAGCGGCAGCCAGCGCCAGCTGACAAACAGGAGCGCAGCGGCCAGCAGTGCCGCTACCAGCAGGTACACCAGCGTTCCGCCGCCGACGAGGGCGGCCAGGTCCTGGTGTGGGATGCCGAAGGCGGTCAGGTCGACACTCAGCCCACCGACCCAGGGGAGGAACGCGGTCTGGAAGAGGCTGGTCCGAGTCATCGCGTACGCGGCAATCGCCATCACCACGATCGCGACCAATGCCTGGACGTTCCCCTGCGACGTCTTGACCAGGCTACGGACGGGACAGCCGCGGGCGAGCACCATGCCCACACCGAACATGAAGCCGCCGATCAGGTAACGCCCCCAGGCGAAGTCCGGCGATCGGTAAGGCGGACGGGTCTGATCGAGATCCAGCCCGGCAATCCACTGCACCAGCGTGGTCGCAACGATCGCCACCCCGATGGCCCCCAGGTAGACCGCCATGCGCCCGCCATCGCGCGAGGACATGTAGGAACTCATGCCGCCAAGCAGGCAGAAGCGCGAAAACTGGGCCGCGGCGCCGAACACCACCGACAGCACCAGGACATAAAGCAAATACTGGGAAATTTCCGGATCCATCACCCACACCCTCATTGACCGTTGACGATTCGAGAGGGTCATCCCCTCGATGGGCGGCCACGCAGGCCGCCTTGCTCCTTTTCTTCGTTCTTCCCTGAGCCCGCGCTGGATCTCGCGATCTACCCGTGGGCCGAGGAGGGCCGCATGACCCCTCGAATGCCACTGCTGCGCCATGACGGCTCAAGAGATTAATCGTCGCTCCTTGACCAGAAAGGCACGCACTCGCGGCGACATTCAATCAGTCAATTGAACTTAATGTCAAGTCCCGCCAGATCGCCTCATGTCGCCAGTCCACCCGGATCAGGAACGGCATAGGGCAGGCATTGCGCCCGCGAAACGCAGATGAATCATCGCGCTTGACATTTATTCAATTGAGTAATTGAATGTTTTCCGTACACACCGTGGAGGACAACCCATATGTTCCTGATCCAGCATCCCTGCGAATTCAGCTCACTCGCCTATCTGTTCGGCTGCACCGGCAAGGGCCGGGCCATGGCCGTCGATGTGCATCTCGACGATGTCGATACCTTTGTCGAAATGGCCGAGGAAAAGGGCGTGGACATCTGCTTCGTGGTCGACACCCACGTCCATGCGGATCACAAGACGGGCGGCTCGGAACTGGCCACGCGCACCGGCGCGGAATACATGCTGCATGAATCCGCGCCGGTGAAGCACCCGTTCCGCGGCGTGGCGCACGGCGAGCACCTGGAACTGGGCAACGTGAGCGCCCAGGTGCTGCACACGCCGGGACACACCGACGACAGCATCTGCCTGCTGGTGACTGATCATTCGCGCACCGACGAGCCGTGGTTCCTGATCACCGGCCACACCCTGTTCCCCGGTGGCGTCGGCCGCCCCGATCTACACGGGCGGGAACGCGAGATGGCGGCAAAGCTCTATGACTCGCTGTACGGCCCGATCCTCTCCCTGCCGGATCACATCGAGATCCTCGCCGGTGCGCAGGCCGGCAGCGTCTGCGGCGGTGGCATCAGCGGCAAGCCAACGTCCACGCTGGGCTTCGAGAAGCGCCACAACGACGGGCTGATGCGCGATCGCTCACGGTTCATCGACAGCATCGCCTCGATCGAGCTGCCACCAGTAGAAGAGATCAAGGCGTTCTACGCCTTCAACACCGGGACCTGATCCCGGATTCAAAAGGCCACAAGAGCCAAACCCCAGAGGAGGAATCACATGGATATCACTCGCATGTTCAGGAGCGGCCTGATCGCCGGCAGCCTGGCCCTGATGGCCAGCGGCCCCGTCGCCGCCGAAGACATCGTGCCCGGCGCGACCGGCCCCAACGACCAGCCGGTGCTGACCTTCATCGGCAAGGAACCGCCGGGCACCCGCTGCAACAACAACCTGCAGGTCGCCGTGCAGGTGGCCAATACCTACCAGGTACCCATCCAGATCCTGTCCGCCAGCATGGTCGAGGACCTGCCGGCGCCCGCCGTCTACTACGGCGACCAGCTGATCGCCGCCGACGGCGCCGACTTCAACGGCATGTCCAGTTACCAGATGGTGGCCGACACGCTGGAGATGGACGGCGTGCCGAAACACGAGTCCGTCGGCCTGATCGGCAACGAGAAGGTCAACAAGGAATTCACCGACCTGCAGTCGATCATCAAGACCGGTGGCAAATGAGGAGCCCACACATGACGAATCTCAAGACCCTGTTTGCCGCGCCGATCGTGGCGCTGGCCTTCACCGCCGTCCCGGCGATCGCGGAGAGCGAGGAGCTGATCGACGCCATGGAGGGCTACGTGATGTTCCAGGAATACCACGGCGCGACCATCCGCCCGGAGCAGATCCCGGCGGACCACTGGGAAAACATCACCATCGTCGATACCCGCGATGCCGATCAGTACGCCCAGGACCACATCCCCGGCGCGATCAACATCGAGTGGCGGCAGATCCTCGAGCGCCGCGACGAGCTGCCGACCGACGAGCAGGTGCTGGTCTACTGCAACACCGGCACGCTGTCGGCGCAGGCCGGCCTGATGCTGCGCCTGGCGGGGATGAACAACGTGCGCATCCTCCAGGGCGGCTTTACCGGCTTCCAAAAGGCCGGCGGCTTCGAGGCCAACGCCCGGGCCCAGGCATTGGCCCAGGAGGCGGCCGACGAAGCGGCCGAGTAACTCGTCCCACCGCGCCCCGTCGTGGCGCGGGGCGTCTTGCCCGATTCGGCCCGTTCGGCCGGACCGCATCCGGCAAGACGTGTAAACCCCAGATACGAAACCAAGAGGGACAAGAGGGAACCCATGGATATCACTCACAGCATTGCCGCCAACCGCGGCCAGTTCACCCAGTTTTTGCTGCAGGTGTTCTTCGTCGGCGCCCTGGTCGGGATGACCCGCACCGTGCTGCCGGCACTCTCGGAATCGGACTTCGGTCTGGCGGCGGGGGCGTTTGCCACCCTGGCGAGCTTCGTGGTGATCTTCGGCGTGATCAAGGCCACGCTCAACCTGCTGGCCGGGCGCTTTTCCGATCGCTACGGGCGCAAGCGCGTGCTGGTGGCCGGCTGGCTGTTCGCTATCCCGGTGCCGTTTTTGCTGCTGATCGCCGATTCCTGGGGCTGGGTGCTGCTGGCCACGGTCTTCCTGGGCATCAATCAGGGCTTGGCCTGGTCGATGGCGCTCAACAGCAAGCTCGATCTCACCCACGCCCACCAGCGCGGACTGGTCAACGGCGCCAACGAGTTCGCCGGCTACGGCGGCGTGGCGGTGGCCGGCTACCTCGCCGCGATTGCCGCCGAGCAACTCGGGGCCAGAGCGGGCCTGTTCTGGTTCGGGCTGGCCGTGATCATCCTGGCGCTGGCCCTGGCGATCTGGATGGCCCGCGACACGCTGCCCTGGGCGCACGCCCAGCAGAAGGCCCAGCAGCAGACTCGGGGCAACGGCAAGGCCCCGGCGCTCCGCTCCGGGCTGGGCTTTTTCCTGCATGCCACCTGGGGCAATCGCAGCCTGCTGGCGATCAACCAGGCCGGTCTGGTCGAGAAGTTCACCGACACCATCATCTGGCTGTTCGTGCCCATCCTGCTGGTCACCCGTGGCGCCGACCTGGTGACGACGGGATTCCTGGTGGGCATCTACGGCGTGGTCTGGGGGGCCGGCCAGTTGATCACCGGGCCGGCGTCGGACCGACTGGGCCGGCGGGGCCTGATCACCTGGGGCATGTGGCTCTGCGGAGCGGGGGTCATCGCCATCGTGCTGACCCACTCGGCCTGGGCCTGGGGACTGGCGCTGGCCGTCACCGGGGTGGGCATGGCGATGCTCTATCCCACCCTGGGCGCGGCGGTGGCGGATCACTGCGAACCGGTCGAGCGTGCCGGTATCCTGGGCGTCTATCGCTTCTGGCGCGACTTCGGCTATGCCGTCGGTGCCGTGGCACTGGGACTGGTGGCCACGTGGACCGGTGGCATCGAGGCAGGCTTCTGGTTCGTGGGCGTGGCAATGGCCCTCTCCGGGCTGTGGGTGGCCTTGAGTCTCGCGCCTCGAGGCCAGGACCACTGACCAGGACCACTGACGTCCGGGTCGCGCGGGCCAGGTCAGCGGTTCAGGTCTACGGGCCAGGTCAATTGGCATCGTGCTTGCACCAATGGGCAAGCGAGCGCCCAATCCCTAAAGGAGCGCCCCCACGGGGCGGGCGCACTGTCACTATTTGACCCCACGACCAGGCAGGTCGTGGCCATCTTGGACACAAGGAGATCACCATGCCGGTCCGCCATCGCGCCATTCTGGTCGGCCTTGCGCTCACCGTGCTGCTCAGCCTTGCGTTGCAGGCGGCTCAAGGCGCTGGCGTCACCTATCGCTGGATCAACAACGACGGCAATCTGCAGTGGAGCGACACCCTGCCTTCCGGCGCCGCCGAACGAGGCTATCAGGTGATCGATCCGCGTACCGGGGAGGTCATCCGCGAGATCACGCCACGCAAGACGGCCGAGGAAAAGGCGCGCGAGGCGGCCAAGAAGCGGGCCGCCGAGCAGGCGGCACGCGAGGCCCAGGCCCAGGCCCAGCAGGATCGCATCCTACTATCGCTCTACAGCGACGAGGCGGATCTGCAGCAAACGCGAGACCAGCGACTCGACCGGCTGGACGCCCGCATTGCACAAATGGAAGGCTCGATCGAGCGAATGCAGGCAAACATCGACGCCGGGCACGACGACCCGGCCTACGTGCGAGACCTGGAACAGATGAAACAGGCCGTGATCGAGATGCGCGCCGAGCGGACGGCGGTGGCCAAGGAGTTCGAGGCCGACCTCGAACGTCTGCGCACGCTCCAGTCCGACGACTAGGAAGCCTCTGCACGGTTCGATGGCATCTCGCGAACCGGCTCAACCGCGAATCAGGGTGCCGACCCCCTGATCGGTGAGCAGCTCCAGCAGCACCGCGTGGGGCACCCGCCCGTCGATGATCTGCACCGTCTTGACCCCGCCGCGCACGGCATCAAGCGCGAAATTGATCTTGGGCAACATGCCGCCGTAGATGGTGCCGTCCTCGATCAGTGCCTCGACATCGCCCGCGGTCAGACCGGTCAGGAGCTTGCCTTCGGTATCCAGCACCCCGGCGATATTGGTCAGCAACAGCAGCTTTTCCGCCTCCAGCACCTGGGCGATCTTGCTGGCCACCACGTCGGCGTTGATGTTGTAGGCCTCGCCGTCCTCGCCCACGCCGATCGGCGCAATCACGGGGATGATGTCCGAGGCATCCAGGGTGCGCAGGATGCCCGCGTCGATGGAGGCCACCTCGCCGACGTGGCCCAGGTCGATGATCTCCGGCTCGGCGAACTCGGGGTTCTTGCGAGTGACCTTGAGCTTGCGCGCGCGGACCAGACCGGCATCCCGCCCGGTCAGGCCCACGGCCCGGCCACCGTGGCGGTTGATCAGGGCGACGATGTCCTTGTTGACCAGCCCGCCGAGCACCATCTGCACCACGTCCATGGTCTCGCGGTCGGTCACCCGCATGCCTTCGATGAACTCGCCCTGCTTGCCGAGTTTCTTCAGCACCTCGTTGATCTGCGGGCCACCGCCGTGGATGATCACCGGGTTCACGCCCACCTGCTTGAGCAGCACGATATTGCGGGCGAAGGCGTCCTTGAGCTCCTCGTCGACCATGGCGTTGCCGCCAAACTTGATCACCACGGTCTTGTCGAACAGGCGCTGGATGTAGGGCAGCGCCTCCATCAGCACGTCGGCGGTCAGGGCGGGGTCGAATCGGGGCATTGGTTAAATTCCTGAAGTTGAAAGTTGGATCTTTGGGAACCTATGCGCGGGTACCAATGCCGCTCTGCGCGACTTGAGCCGGGCAGATGCAAGGCATCCGTTCGCCGCGGAAGGGTAATTCCCTTTCCAAGAACGGTAACGCCGCAGGTGCCCGGCTCAGGCCGCGCCTTTCAGGGGCCCTGCGAGTCGCCCGTCGGCATATTGCAACTTGTTTTCGTGAAGCGACCACCCCCCCCACGAGAGAGCACACTCTGAGGACGAGAGACTCCGAGGGCCAGAGCGGTATCGGTCCCCGTGCACAGGCTCCTCAGCCACGACCGGTGTGGCCGAAGCCGCCGGTGCCGCGCTCGCTCTCGCTGAACTCGTCGACGGCCTCGAAGGCGACTTGGACCACCGGCACGACCACCAGCTGGGCGATGCGCTCGCCGACATCGACGGTGAACGCGCTGTTGCCGCGATTCCACATCGAGACGAACAATTGGCCCTGGTAGTCGGAATCGATCAGCCCCACCAGGTTGCCCAGCACGATGCCGTGCTTGTGGCCCAGCCCCGAGCGCGGCAGGATCATCGCCGCGAGCTCGGGGTCATCCAGGTGAATCGCCATGCCGGTGGGCACCAGTTCGGTCTGGCCGGGCTTGAGTGTCAGCGGCTCGTCCAGGCAGGCGCGCAGGTCGAGGCCCGCCGAGCCATCGGTGGCGTAATCCGGGCGCGGAATCTCGTTGCCCAGGCGGGGGTCGAGCCATTTGACCTCAACGCGATGCATCGTCTCAATCCTGTTTGATCTGGTGATAGGTGTCGAATATGTCGCCGGCGAGATGGTGCTTGTCCGCCTGCGCCAGTGCGCGCTCGCCGCCCTCCCACAGGAGCAGCAGGGTGTTGTCGGGCCGATCGAAGCCCTTGCCGGCACCGACCTCGTTGGCACAGATCAGGTCCATGCCCTTGGCCACGCGCTTGGCCGCCGCGTACTCGCGCACATGGTCCGTCTCGGCGGCGAACCCGATGACGAACGGCCGCTCGGCGCGTTCCGCGACACCGCGAATGATGTCCGGGTTGGGCACCAGCTCCAGGCTCAGGGTCTCGCCGCTTTTCTTGAGCTTGTGGTCCGCGGGTGCCGCCACGCGGTAGTCGGCCACGGCCGCGGCACCGACGAAGATATCCATCGCGCCGATCGACTCGACCGCCGCCTGCATCTCGGCCGCGGTTTCCACGTCGATCCGCTCCACGCCCGCCGGTGTGGGCAGGGCCGAGGGACCGGCGATCAGCGTCACGGCCGCGCCCCGACGGGCCGCCTCGGCGGCCAGCGCGAACCCCATGCGACCGGAGGAACGGTTGGCAATGAAGCGCACCGGGTCGATGGGCTCGCGGGTACCGCCCGCCGTGACCACGACGTGCCGCCCGGCCAGATCCGGCCGGGCGTTGGCCACAAGGGCATCGGCCAGTGCCTCGACGATGGCCTCAACTATCACCTCCGGCTCGAGCATGCGCCCTTCGCCGGTCTCACCGCAGGCCTGCGCGCCCGCCGCGGGTCCCAGCAGGGTCACGCCATGCTCGACCAGCCGGTCACGATTGGCCCGGGTCGCCGGGTGGGCCCACATCTGCCGGTTCATGGCCGGTGCCAGGTGAACCGGTGCGCTGGTGGCGAGACAAAGGGTCGTCAGCAGATCGTCGGCGAACCCGTTTGCCAGCCGGGCCATCAGGTTCGCGCTCGCCGGGGCGACCACCACGGCATCGGCCCAGCGGGCCAACGCGATATGATCCATGCCCGATTCGGCCTCGGCATCCAGCAGGGTGGTGCGCACCGGATGACCGCTGACCGCCTGGAAGGAGAGCGGCGCGACGAAGCGGGTCGCCGCCTCGGTCATTACCACGCGCACCTCGCAGCCGGCCTCGATCAAGCGGCGCACCAGCACCACGGCCTTGTAGGCCGCGATGCCGCCGGACACGCCGACGATAATGCGCTGGTTGGATAATGGGGCGTTCATGGGCGCAGTTTATCAGGGAAGGCCGGCACGAATCCGATGTCGCTCGCGGCTGGCGAATCGTTCGCGACCAAGGCGCGGCGTCGCCAGCATGACGAGTGGCCAATGACGGCGAGGCGGTACGCTGCCAGCCACCCTTCACCGCACACCGTTGAGACAGACACATGCCAGACGACTCAAGCAACACCCCGGGCAATACCCCGGGCAATACCCCGGGCAACAATCCGGAAAATAATCCGGGCAACAAATCAGGCAACGGCCCCGGCGACACGCCGCCGCCAAAACCCAAGCGCCGCCTGCCGCGCTGGGCGCGCTGGACCCTCGAGGGCCTGGTGTTTGTCGCGGCGTTGCTGGCGGTACAGGCCTGGATGGGACCGGACCTGCCGGAGGGCGAGATCCCCGGCATGGCGGTGGAAGATCTCGACGGCCGGGCGCTGACCATCGGCGGGCCGGCGGACGAGCCCACGGTGGTGGTGTTCTGGGCCACCTGGTGCGGTTACTGCGACCTGGAGATGCCCTGGCTGGTCGACCTGGTCGACGACCATCGCGTGATTACCGTGGCCATGCAGTCGGGCGATGCGGACACGGTGCGCGCCCACATGCGGGAAAACGATCTGGAGAAGCTGGCGGTGGTCAACGATCCCGACGGGCAGATCGCCGCCAGTCTGGGCGTGAACGTCACGCCCACCTTCCTGTTCTTCGACCAGACCGGCCGGGTGGCCCATTCCACCACCGGCCTGACCAGCCCCTGGGGCGTGCGCCTGCGGATGTGGTGGATGAACCGCGCCGCCGATTGACTGACCCCGCGAGGTGCTGCGGGGTACCTCAGGCCTGGTCGATGGCGGCGAGCAGATCGTCGAAGGCGGCCTGGAACTGCTCCAGCCCCTCGTCGAGCAACTGGTCACGCACCGCGCCGTCCATGTCGATGCCCACCTCGACCAGCTCGGCCCACACCTCGCGGTCCTCGTCGAGGCGCGGCTTTAACCTCGAGGCAATCCTGCCGTGGTCGGCAAAGGCCTCGAGTGTCGCATCCGGCAGCGTGTTGATCGTGCGCGGGGCGATCAGGTTCTCGACGTACAGCAGGTCCGAGTAGGCCGGGTTCTTGGTGCCGGTGCTCGCCCAGAGCAGGTACTGCGGCCAGGCGCCCTCCTGCTCGAGGCGTTCGAACGCCTCGTTCTCGAACACCTCGCGGAAATGCTCGTAGGCCATGCCCGCCAACGCTAGGGCCGCGCGGCCCTTGAGGGCCTCGGCGCGCTCCCCGCCGATGGCATCGAGCTGCTGGTCGACCAGCGTGTCCACCCGGCTCATGAACAGGCTGGCGACCGCGCGCACCTCGGCGGTCTCGTCGCCGTTGGCTTCCAGATGATCCAGACCACGCCGATAGGCGGCGAACACCCGCCGCACCTGGTCGAGCGAGAACAGCAGGGTGACGTTGACGCTCACGCCCTGGCCGATCAGCCGCTCGAACGCCTCGATGCCCTCGACCGTACCGGGCACCTTGATCAGCACATTGGGGCGGTCGACCAGTTCGCGCAGGCGATGGGCGGCACGCACCGAGGCATCGGCGTCATGGGCGATCCCGGGCGATTCCTCCCAGGACACCCAGCCGTCCTCGCCGTGCGACTGGTCCCAGACCGGTCGCAGCAGATCGCAGGCGCGCTGGATGTCGGTGACGACCAGGTGCTCGTAGACCTCCTCGACATCGTGGTACTGGCGCTTGCCCGCGGCAATGTCCTCGCTGTAGAGATCACTGCCGACGATCGCCTTCTTGAAGATCGAGGGGTTGGAGGTCACTCCGCGGATGCCGTACTCGCGGATCAGCCGCGGCAGGCCCTCGTCCGTCAACAGGCCGCGGGAGAGGTTGTCCAGCCAGAGACTCTGGCCCTGCGATTCGTGGAGTTGGCTCAAGGCGTGCGCGGTCATCGGTGACTCCTCCCGGTTGCTTGCGCGTGACAAGGACGAGGCACCGCGGTGGCACCTCTACCCGGAGCTTAGACGCTCATGCACCGTCCGCGTGGTCCAAGTGGTGTTATCGGGGGTCGAAGGGCATCGAGGTGCGCATTTCCTCGTAGAACTCGCGCGCCTCGTCGGTCTTGGCCGGCGGGGTGTGGATCATCAGGACCAGCAGCAGGTCGCCAGCGGCGAAGCCACGCTTGGGGATGCGCAGCTTGCGCCCGGATTGCGACCCGGCGGGCACGCTCATGTTGATGCGCTTGCCGTCGGGCAGGGTGACCGGCACCTTGGCACCCAGGGCCGCCTCCCAGGGCGTGATCGGCAGCTCCTGGAAGATGTTGTTGCCCTCGACCTGGTAGCCATCCTCCTCGCGCAGGGTCAGCACCAGGTACAGATCCCCCGACGGCCCGCCCATCGGGCTTGACTGGCCCTGACCGGAAAGTCGGATGCGACGTCCCGGCGTCGAGCCGGCCGGGACGTTGACCTTGAGCGAGCGTGCGCCGCCCCGCCCATCCGAGACCCGGATGGTGTGCGAGCCGCCGGTGACCAGCAGCGACAGCGGCACCGGTGCCTCGGCCTCGACATCCTGGCCGCGCACGCTCCGGCCCTGGCCACCGGGG
This sequence comes from Guyparkeria halopsychrophila, assembly GCF_044582135.1. Taxonomy (NCBI): domain Bacteria; kingdom Pseudomonadati; phylum Pseudomonadota; class Gammaproteobacteria; order Chromatiales; family Thioalkalibacteraceae; genus Guyparkeria; species Guyparkeria halopsychrophila. The sequence goes on from NZ_JBDODP010000006.1 coordinate 83,303, forward strand.
CCACCGGGGCCACCGGGGCCACCATAGCCGCCGCCGAAGAACTGCGAGAAGAAATCCGAAAAGCCGCCGGCCGCGAAGTCGTCCCCGCCAAAGCCACCTGGGCCACCTGGGCCACCGGGCCCGGCACCGAACTCGTCGCCATGGTGATAGCCCGAACCCAGCGCATCGTAGCGAGCGCGCTTCTGGGCGTCGCCGAGCACATCGTAGGCCTCGTTGATCTCCTTGAACTTGTCCTCGGCACCCTCGCCCTTGTTGCGATCCGGGTGGTGCTTCTGTGCCAGCTTGCGGTAGGCGCGCTTGATCTCGTCCTGCGAGGCGTTGCGGGCCACGCCCAGGGTTGCGTAGTAGTCGTGATATTTCACGCCTGCACTCCTCCGAGTGGTGTTCTGTGTGCCGGGTAACCGGCGTCTCGAAAACCCGCCCATCGGGCAGGCTTTCGGCACGCCGGGAAGGATGAAAGGCCCAATGATGAAAAGCCCGGGGCCGCCGGACTTTTCACGGGCCTCCGCGGCCGACGGCCGGGTGGATCAGCTCACCTCGATGCAGCGTGGCTTCGAGGTTCCCGCCCCAAGGATAGTCACGGTGAGCTCGTCTTGATGTCCCCGTTGAGGCCCCCGGCATCCAGCCGGCAGATAAAGCGCCGATAGCGCCCGTGGTGGCGTTCGATCCGCGCGTAGCCATCCGGCGACTTCTTCCGTTCCGATCTGCGCTCGCCCTTGATCTCGACTGCCGACGTCCAGTCGGCGATTTCCAGCGTGCCCTGGTCGCGCCTCTCGGCGAGGCCCGGCTCGGGCAGCAAAATCATCTCGCGATGGCGACTGCTCCAGCATACCCCACGGGTAACTGCGGGTCTGGTGATTGCGGGTCTGGCCTTCCCTTGATGTAGGTCGAGCGCGGGCATTTTCAAGACCCGGACACGACAAGGCCCCGCCGAGGCGGGGCCTTGTGTCACGCATCAATCCGGCAGGCGACTTAGCGCTGACGGGCCTTGAAGCGCGGGTTGGTCTTGTTGATCACGTAAACTTTGCCGCGACGACGAACGACCTGGCAGTCCTTGTGTCGCTTCTTGGCTGACTTGAGAGAAGACAGAATTTTCATGGACGCCCCTTTTCGCTAATCCGCTCGGTTCCACACGAAGCGCGGCAATATATCGGATTCGGGGCGTGATGGCAAACCCCCGTTCGCCAGGGCCCTCGTAACGACCCTGCAGGACCACTCGCTTGCAGGTATCCTCGCAGGCTACGCAACACAACCGGGACGCCTGAATGACAGACATCGTGATCGCCACCAACAACGACGGCAAGATGGCCGAGTTCGAGGAAATGCGCCGGGTCCTGGCGGACAGCCACCCGACCCTGGACCGGCTGCGCTTCGTCTCGCAACGCTGTTGGGAGGTGTCGTCACCGGTCGAGGACGCCGACAGCTTTTGCGGCAACGCGCTGATCAAGGCGCGACACACCGCCGCGCTCACCGGGCACCCCGCGATCGGGGACGATTCGGGGCTGGTCGTCGATGCCCTCGAGGGCCGGCCGGGCATCTTCTCCTCACGCTTTGCCGGCGAGGAGGCGAACGATGCCGAGAACAACGACAAGCTGGCCAATGAACTGGCCAAGCGTCCGGATTCCCCGCGCAGTGCGCGCTTTGTCTGCGCCCTGGCGTTCGTGCGCACTGCCGAGGATGCCGACCCGATCGTCGTGGAAGGCACCTGGGAGGGCGAGGTGCTCGATACCCCGCGCGGCGAGCGCGGCTTCGGTTACGACCCGCTATTCCTTTCGCCGGCACACGGCCTGAGCGTCGGCGAGATGGACCCGGACGAGAAACACCGGGTCAGTCATCGGGCACGCGCCTTGAAGCAACTGATCGAGCAGCTGGCCGCTCTCGACATCGACCCCGCGTGAGCCGCTCATGAGCCTCCTGCAGTTCACCGACAACCCGCCGCTCTCGCTCTACGTCCACCTGCCGTGGTGCGTGGAGAAATGCCCCTACTGCGACTTCAACTCGCACGGGCTCAAGGGTCGCGACCTGCCCGAGGACGAGTACATCGACGCGCTGCTGCGCGACCTCGAGCCCGAGTTGCCCCTGATCTGGGGACGGCCGATCGAAACGATCTTCCTCGGCGGCGGCACGCCCAGCCTGTTCTCCCCGGAGGCGCTCGACCGGCTGATGTCCGGCCTGCGGGCCTTGCTGGACCTGCGCTTTACCCGCGAGGTGACGCTGGAGGTCAATCCGGGCACCGACATGGCCTCTCGGCTGGCCGAGTATCGCGCCATCGGCTTTAACCGGGTCTCGATCGGCGTGCAGAGCTTCAATGACCGTTCGCTGGAACGGCTCGGCCGGATTCATGATCGACGCGCCGCCTGGCGCACCATCGAGGCGGCGCACGACGCCGGTCTCGACAGCTTCAATATCGACCTGATGCACGGCTTGCCCGGGCAGACGGAAGCGGACGGTCTGGCGGATATCGACACCGCGATATCGCTCGAACCGCCGCATCTATCCTGGTACCAGCTGACCATCGAACCCAACACGGCCTTCGCGTTCAGCCCACCGGCGCTGCCACCCGAGGCGACCCTCGACCGGATCGGCGAGGCGGGTGCCCAACGCCTGCTCGATGCCGGTTACGGACACTACGAGATCTCCGCCTTCGCCCGCCCGGATCACCACTGCCAGCACAACCTCAACTACTGGCAATTCGGCGATTACCTCGGCATCGGGGCGGGGGCGCACGGTAAGCTGACGATCCCGGCGGAAAACCGCATCGAGAGACGCCTGCGCAGCCCTCACCCCAATCGCTACCTCGAGCTCGCGGGCCAGCCGGCCAACATCGACGCCCACGACATCACGCGCCAGGAGATCCCGTTCGAGTTCATGCTCAATGCCCTGCGGCTGACCGAGGGTTTCCCGGTGAGCCTGTTCCAGGAGCGCACGGGCATGCCCATCGCGGTGGTCTCCAAGACGCTGCGCGGCCTGGAAGAAGACGGCCTGATCGACTGGGACATCCAGACGATCAGGCCGACCGATCTCGGCCTGCGGTTTCTCAACGACGTGCTGGGACGCTTCCTGCCCGACCAGTGAACATCGGCGGCAACGGCGTCGTCAGTCGTTCTTCTTGCGCGGTCGCTGCCAGCCGTCGATCGCGGACTGGCGGGCACGCGCCACAGCCAGCTGCCCTTCTCCCACATCGCGGGTAATCGTCGAACCGGCGCCGATGGTGGCATCGCTGCCCACGCGAACCGGCGCGACCAGCTGGCACGCCGAGCCGACGAACACCCGGTCACCGATCTCGGTGTGGTGCTTGTTGGCGCCGTCGTAGTTGCAGGTGATGGTGCCGGCGCCGAGGTTGCAGTCATCACCGACACGGGTGTCGCCCACGTAGGAGAGGTGGTTGACCTTGGAGCGCTCACCCAGACGTGCCGCCTTGATCTCGACGAAGTTTCCCACCCGCGCAGCCGAATCAAGCGCCGCACCCGGACGCAAGCGCGCGTAGGGTCCGATCGCGTTGTCGCCGGCCGTCACCACGCCGTCGATGTGGCTGAAGGCCTCCACCGTCGAACCGGGACCGATCTCGCAATCTCGCAGGACACAATGGGGACCGATGTAAACGTTGTCGCCGAGGCGCACGCTGCCCTCGAACACGCAACCGACGTCGATCGAGACATCCTGACCACAGTCGAGTGACCCGCGGATGTCGACACGCGTCGGGTCGGCCAGTGTCGTTCCGGCCAACGCCAGCGCCTCGGCCTGGCGCTGCTGGTAAACGCGTTCCAGTTGGGACAGCGCCAGTCGATCGTTGACCCCCGTGACCGCCCAGACGTCCCCGGCAATGACCGCCTCGACGGCCTTGTCCTCGGCCGCCGCCATCTCGATGATGTCGGTCAGATAGAGTTCGCCCTGCGCGTTGCCGGATTCGAGCCGATCGAGCCATGCCACCAGGTCCGCGTAGCGAGCCATCAGGATGCCGGTATTGACCTCACGGACCTGTCGTTCCGCCTCGCTGGCATCCTTCTGCTCGACGATGCGCAGCACCCGTCCGGTGCCATCGCGGAGGATCCGGCCGTAGCCGGTCGGGTCGTCCATATGCACGGTCAGCAGGGAGACGACCGCGCTCGACCCGGTCAGACGCCCCAGCAGGTCGGCGCCGAGTAGCGGCACGTCGGCGTACAGCACCAGTACCCGGTCGTCCGGCTGCGCCCGCAGACCCTCGATCCCGAGCTGGACCGCATGGCCGGTGCCGTTCTGTTCGTGTTGCCAGACCCAATCTACGTTGCGGCGGGCCTGTGATGCACGCACGGCTTCGCCCTGGTGGCCGATCACGACGTGGATCGTGGCCGGGTCGAGATCGGCGGCCGTGTCCAGGCAATGGGCGAGCATCGAGCGCCCCGCAATCTCATGCAGCACCTTGGGGCGGCTCGAGCGCATACGCGTCCCCTTTCCGGCTGCGAGCACCACGACGTGGAGCTCGGAACGTGACTGCCTGTTCATTGTCTTGTCCTCAACGTCTCTCTCCCGACCGACGCCAGTCACGCCGGCCACAAACAAGAAAGGAGCCCGAAGGCCCCTTTTCTATCATCCATTCGCGGATACCGCTCAGTGACGGCCCTTCTGGGCACGCATGGACTTGATCCACTTGAGGCGCTCTTCCGCCTCGACCATGATCATCTCGGCCGAGGTGAAATCGAGCTGCCCACGCTGCTCGTATTCGGAGACGTACTCCTCTCGCTCGCCCATGCGGGCCTCGAGTTCGTTCGGATCCAGATTCTTGGCATCTTCTTCCGTCAGCGCCCAGTCAGCAATGATGCTGACCACGTGGGGCTGGACTTCGACCACCCCGAAACCGACGAAATAGCGCACGACCGAACCGTCCTCTTGGTGCACCCGGACTTCGCCCGGACGCAGCACCGACAACGTCTGCGTGTGGCGGGCGGTTACGCCCATCTCGCCGGCTTCGGTCGGGACGGTGACGAAGGTCGCCTTCCCGGTGAAGATCGGCTTTTCCATGCTGACGATGTCGACTCGAGTAGTCATAGCCATTGTCGACCTCCTCGGTTATCAGGCCTTCTCAGCCATCTTGTTGGCCTTCTCGACGGCTTCGTCGATCGAGCCAACCATGTAGAACGCCTGCTCCGGCAGGTGGTCGTATTCGCCGGCCACGATGCCCTTGAATGCGCGGATGGTTTCCTTGAGCGGCACGTAGCGGCCCGGGGCACCCGTGAAGACTTCGGCGACAAAGAACGGCTGCGACATGTACCGCTGGACCTTACGAGCCCGCGATACGACTGCCTTGTCGTCGTCAGAGAGCTCGTCCATCCCCAGAATGGCGATGATGTCCTTGAGCTCCTTGTAACGCTGCAGCGTGTTCTGCACCGCGCGGGCCGTGTTGTAGTGCTCCTCGCCGACGACCTGCGGGTCGAGCTGACGACTGGTGGAGTCCAGCGGGTCGATCGCCGGGTAGATACCCATGGCGGCGATGTCACGTGCCAGTACGACGGTCGCGTCGAGGTGGGCGAAGGTGGTCGCCGGCGCCGGGTCGGTCAGGTCGTCCGCCGGCACGTAAACGGCCTGGACGGAGGTGATCGAGCCCGTCTTGGTCGAGGTGATGCGCTCCTGGAGCACACCCATTTCCTCGGCCAGTGTCGGCTGGTAGCCCACCGCGGCCGGCATGCGGCCCAGCAGTGCGGAAACCTCGGTGCCCGCCAGGGTATAACGGTAGATGTTGTCGATGAACATCAGGACGTCACGGCCCTCGTCACGGAAGAACTCGGCCATGGTCAGGCCGGTCAGCGCCACGCGCAGACGGTTGCCCGGCGGCTCGTTCATCTGGCCGTAGACCAGAGCGACCTTGTCGAGGACGTTGGAGTCCTTCATCTCGTGGTAGAAGTCGTTCCCTTCACGGGTACGCTCGCCCACGCCGGCAAAGACCGAGTAACCGCTGTGCTCGATGGCGATGTTGCGGATCAGTTCCATCATGTTGACGGTCTTGCCCACGCCGGCGCCGCCGAACAGGCCGACCTTGCCGCCCTTGGCGAACGGGCAGAGCAGGTCGATGATCTTCACGCCCGTCTCCAGCAGCTCGGTGCCCGAGGCCTGCTCGTCGAAGGCCGGCGCCTTGCGATGGATGGACCACTTTTCGTCGCTCTCGACCGGGCCGGCCTCGTCGATCGGCTCGCCCAGGACGTCCATGATGCGGCCCAGGGTACCCTTGCCGACCGGTACCGAAATCGGCTTGCCGGTGCTGGTCACGGTCATGCCGCGCTTGAGGCCATCGGAGGTGCCCATGCCGATGCCGCGCACGACACCGTCACCGATCTGCTGTTGTACCTCGACGATCAGGCCGGTGTCGTCGACGCGGATCGCATCGTAGACGGCCGGGATCTGGTCTTGAGGAAACTCGACGTCGATCACCGCCCCGATGATCTCGACAATTTTTCCAGAACTCATGTGTGTTCCTCTTTCAATTCGAAAAATGGGTGGCTGCCGTCGTCATACGGCGGCGGCGCCAGATACGATCTCGGAGATTTCCTGAGTGATCGCCGCCTGCCGCGCCTTGTTGTACTGCCTCTTGAGGTCAGTGATCATGTCACCGGCGTTGTCAGAGGCGTTCTTCATCGCGATTCGACGCGCTGCCATCTCGCTGGCGACATTCTCGATGACGGCCGCCACGACCAGTCCGGCGATATAGCGCTTGAGTACCGCATCCAGGACCGTCTCCGAGTCGGGCTCGTAGATGTAATCCCAGTGATGCTTGAGGTTTTCGTCCTCCTGGTACTTCAGCGGCGCGATCTGTTCGACCACCGGATTCTGCGACATCGAGTTGACGAACTCGTTATGTGCCAACTCGATCCGGTCGACGTCACCGTTCTCGTACGCGACCAAGGCGGAGTTAATCGCCGTGCGCATAGTGGCGTAACCAGGCTTGTCCCCCAGACCGGTCACGGAGGTCAGGATGTTGCCCCCGTACCGCTTGAAGAAGGCCCGACCCTTGCTACCGACCGGGATGACGTCGACGTCGACACCATTCTTCTCGTATTCACGGATCTTTTCGCCGGTGCGTTTCAGCAGGTTGACGTTCAGCCCGCCGCACAGGCCGCGATCCGTTGTCACCACGATCATCAGAACGCGCTTGACCTCGCGTTCGACCATCAGGGGATGGCGGTATTCAGGATGCGCGTTGGTGATGTGCCCGACTACCTCGAGAAACTTCTCGGCGTAGGGACGGGTCGCATCCATCGCTTCCTGGGCGCGCCGCATCTTGGATGCGGCCACCATTTCCATCGCCTTGGTGATCTTGCGCGTGTTCTGAACGCTCTTGATCTTGGTGCGAATCTCTTTGCCTACGGCCATGATTTCGCTCCCGGTTTAATAGACGCCTTTGGACTTGAAGTCCTCGATCACCTTCTTGAGCTCGGCGGCGATCTCGTCGTTGAAGTTGCCTTCGTTACCGATCTTCGCCTCCAATTCCGCCGCGTTATCCGCCGCGTAGGCGTGCAATGCCGCCTCGAAGTCGTTGACCTTCTCCACCGGCACATCGTCGAGGAAACCTTCGTTGGCGGCGGTCAGCGACAGCGCCATCTCGGTGACCGACAGCGGCTTGTACTGCGGCTGCTTCATCAGCTCGGTGACGCGCTTGCCGCGCTCGAGCTGCTTGCGGGTCGCCTCGTCCAGATCGGAAGCGAACTGCGAGAACGCCGCCAGCTCACGGTACTGGGCCAGGTCGGTCCGGATGCCGCCGGCAAGCTTCTTGACCGCCTTGGTCTGCGCCGAACCACCAACACGAGACACCGAGATGCCCGGGTTGATCGCCGGGCGGATGCCCGCGTTGAACAGGTCGGTCTCGAGGAAGATCTGACCATCGGTGATCGAGATCACGTTGGTCGGAACGAACGCCGAGACGTCGCCGCCCTGGGTCTCGATGATCGGCAATGCGGTCAATGAACCGGTCTTGCCCTTCACTTCACCGTTGGTGAACTTCTCGACATAGTCCACGTTGACGCGTGAGGCCCGCTCGAGGAGACGCGAATGCAGGTAGAAGATGTCACCCGGGTAGGCTTCGCGGCCCGGCGGACGACGCAACAGCAGGGAGATCTGACGGTAGGCCCAGGCCTGCTTGGTCAGGTCGTCAAACACGATCAGGGAGTCCATGCCGCGGTCGCGGAAGTACTCACCCATGGTGCAGCCGGCGTAGGCGGCCAGGTACTGCATGGCGGCCGGGTCGGCGGCAGTGGCGGAGACGATGATGGTGTATTCCATCGCACCGTGCTTTTCCAGCTCACGCACCACGTTGGACACGGTGGAGGCCTTCTGGCCCATCGCGACGTAGACGCAGTAGACGCCCTTGCCCTTCTGGTTGATGATCGTGTCGATCGCCACGGCGGTCTTGCCGGTCTGGCGGTCGCCGATGATCAGCTCTCGCTGGCCTCGACCGATCGGCACCATTGAATCGATGGCCTTGATCCCGGTCAGGATCGGCTCGTCGACGCTCTGGCGCTCGATGACGCCCGGGGCGATCTTTTCGATCGGGGCGGTGGACTCGGCGTTGATCTCACCACGACCGTCGATCGGCTCACCGAGGGTGTTGACGACACGGCCGAGCAGTTCCTTACCGATCGGCACTTCCAGGATGCGCTGGGTGCACTTGACCTGGTCACCTTCGCTTAAGTGCTCGTAGCTGCCCAGCACCACGGCGCCAACCGAATCGCGCTCGAGGTTCATGGCCACACCGAAGGTGCCGCCCGGCAACTCGATCATTTCGCCCAACATCACGTCGTTGAGGCCGTGGATTTTCAGGATGCCGTCGCCCACCGAGACGATGGTGCCGACGTTTTGCGCTTCCGCGCCGGCATCGAAATTTTCGATGCGCTCTTTAATCAGACTGCTGATTTCAGACGGGTTGATCATGGAAGATCTCCTTAGCGACTCATTTGTACGGCAAGATGCTCGAGCTCTCCGCGCATCGATCCGTCGATCAGAAGGTCACCGGCACGGATAACCGCGCCACCGATGAGGTCTTCGTCGACGGTTGTTTCGAGCTCCACGGTGCGATCGAGTCGCTTGCCGAGCGCTGTTTTGATTTGGTTCGACTGCTCGTCGGTCAGGGGCTTGGCCGAGACAACGGACGCAACGATCCGACGCTCCGCTTCGGCACGCAGCTTTTCGAACTCCGCGGCGACCTCCGGGAGGATGTCGAGACGGTCGTTCTCGCCCAGCAGACGCACGAGATTGAGCGCCTGCTTGTCGACGGCGTCCTCGACCACCTTGACGAACCCGGCGACCCGGGCGTCACGGCTGCGCGAGTCGTCGCCCAGAAACGCGACCATGTCGGGGTTCTGGGCCACGGCGGCCAGTCCGGCAAGGGTCTCGGACCAGTGCTTGGCCTGCGCGGCATCCGCGCTCAGGTCTTGCACTGCCTTCGCGTACGAGATCGCGACTGTGGTGTTCTCAGACATAGGGCCTCCGCTTTCGTTAGATCCGAGCGATCAGATCTGAGATCGCGGATGCGTGGTCCTTGTCCGTCACCTCGCGCTTGAGGATGCGCTCGGCACCCGTGGCGGCCACGTCGGCCACCTGGGTACGGAGCTCTTCCTTGGCGCGATTGACCTCGCGGTCGATCTCGGCATTAGCCTGCGCAACGACGCGCTCGGCCTCGGTCTTGGCGTTGTTACGCGCCTCTTCCAGGATCTGGTTCGAACGAGAATTCGCCTGAGCGATGATGTCGTTCGCCTTGTCCTTGGCCTCGCGCAGCAGCTCGGTCGAGCGCTCCTGGGCCAGTTTCAGCTCGTGCTTGCCACGCTCGGAAGCGGACAGGCCGTCAGCAATCTTCTTGCGGCGTGCTTCCATCAGGGCAGAAAGCGGCGCCCACAGATATTTGTTGACCAGCCAGACCATCAGCACGAAGGCGATCAGCTGAGCAAGCAGTGTGATCGAAATACTCACAATATCCCCTCGCGTAAATACGGATTGGGTTTCCGGTCAGCATGACGCGGCGGATCGAACCGCCGCGCATGCCAAATCGATGTCACGAAGGACGCGATTTAAAGGGCGCCAATCGCGGCGGTCAGGGCACCAACGAACGGGTTGGCGAACAGGAACCACATCGCGAACGCAAGGATGATGAACGGAAAGGATTCCATCAGACCGGCGAAGATGAACATGTTGGTCATCAGTTGCGGACGCATTTCCGGCTGCCGCGCGATGCCCTCGAGGGTCTTGGAACAGATCAGGCCCCAGCCGATGGCCGAGCCGAGGCCGGCGGCAGCGAGGATCACACCAACGCCAACTGCGGTGTAGGCATAGATGGTAGCGAGCATATCGGGGGTCATAGCTTTTTCTCCTAATCAGAAAAACAAAGGGTCAAAGGAAACTCGGGTCGGGCTCAGTGGTCATCCAAGGTATGCGCCATACCGATGTAGACAATCGTGAGCACCATAAAGATGAACGCCTGCAGCGTGATAACCAGGATGTGGAAGGCGATCCACGCCATGTCCAGCACGACCTGCAGCGGGAACCAGATGAGCAGGCTGGCGCTGATGCTCGCGCCCAGCGTCAACAGGGCGATCAGCAGGAAGACCAGCTCACCGGCAAACATGTTGCCGAACAGACGCAGCGCGAGACTGATCGGCTTGGCAAGCTCGTCGATCGTGGTCATCACGATGTTGATCGGGATCAGGAACTTGCCGAAGGGATGGAACAGGAACATCTTGATGTACCCGCCCAGGCCCTTGACCTTGATGCTGTAGTAGATGGTCAGGGCGAACACGAACAGCGCCATAGCGAGCGTGGTGTTCAGGTCGGTGGTGGGAACCACCTTAAGGTATTCCACACCCAGGCCGGAGGCGATCGCCGGCAGCAGGTCGACGGGGATCAGGTCCATGAAGTTCATGAGCCAGACCCACAGCAGGATGGTCAGCGCCAGCGGGGCGATGATCTTGGGCGCCCGACTGCCGAAGGAATCCCGGATCTGCTCGTCGACGAACTCCAGGATGCCTTCGGCGGCATTCTGCAGGCCGTTGGGCGTTTCCGCACGCAGGCCTCGGCCGATGCGCATGGCCACGAACACGATCAGCGCACCCAGCAGGACGCTGAAGAAAATCGTGTCGATGTTCAGCGTCCAGAAGCCCTCGCCAACTGAGAGGTTGGTCAGGTGATGCTGGATATATTCAACCGGGCTACCGCCCGCATTCTCCGTAGCCACTATCGCTAACTCCTCAAGCTTGAAATCAATCTGTTGTCTGGCCGGTCGGACGTCCAGAGTCCTGACCGCGGGCCGCCAGGACGCCGGCGATCATGGCGACCACGAAGGCCCCGACCATGAATCGCGCGTCCAGCTTCAGCAGCCCGAGTCCGACCGCCATCAGGGCAAGCAGCGCGACAAACCGCACCGCGGCCCCGAGATACATCGTGTTCATACTTTGCTGCGGTGACTCCACCGCCAGCTCGGTGGCCCGCGCCATGGATCGGCGGAGCATCCAGGCCAGCAGCATCGCTACTGCCACCCCACCCGCAGCCGACACCGCCGCGTGCGGCGAGTGCAGCAGGGCCAAGCCTGCAGCCAGCGCCAGGACGATCAACTGGATCGTCACCACGCGCCGACCGCGGCGGGTGATCGCTTCGGCCATGCGACTCACGGGCGCTGCGAGTCCTTTTTGTCGGATTCGTCACGCCCGGTGGCCAGCAATGTCTTCTTCGCATTGCGCATGCCGGCGACAAACCCCAGGGCGCCGAGGATCAGCATGAAGATCGGCGCCGTCTCCAGCCAGCTATCCAGCAAAAACCCGAGAAAAAGCCCGGCAATGATGCTGGAGGCGAACATGTTCCCCGCACCCACCTGAAGCAGGCCCTTGAAGCGCGAACTCCAGTAGCCGCCCTGACCCTTCTGGTCGGTGTCGGTGGGCGTCTTGTCGGGATCGTTCATGGTGTTCATGGGCCCAAAAATTGGCGATCAGTGTAGCGACTCGCTCATCGAACGACAAGCAATGATGCCATGGCCGGCTAAGGAACCTGACAGTCGATCAATTTCGGCCCATCGGCTGTCTGCACATGGAGGAGAGATGCCCGCGTTTGAGCGAGTACGCCCGCTCAAAACAGCACCACCTCAATCCACCTCGGGGCGTCCGACACCAGCGCGCCCGACCAGGCGCTCGATCAGGCCGTCGAGCTGATCGAGGCTGTCAAAGCCGACCACCACCCGCCCTTTGCCGCGGCGATTGGCCTGAATGGTCACGGCCGTGCCGAGCGCCTCGCCCAGCCGTCGCTCGAGGGCGCGGGTATCCGGATCATCACCATTCTCGGAGACTGGGTCGGTGGATTTGAGGTAGCGGCCGACCATCGACTCGACCTGCCGCACGGTCAGCGTGCGCGAGACCACCTTCTCGGCAATGCCGGCCTGTTCCTTTTTCGGCAGGACGGCCAGGCTGCGCGCATGGCCAGCCTCGATCTTGCGCTCGCGCAACAACTTCTGCACCGGGGCGGCCAGCTCAAGCAACCGCAGGGCATTGCTGACCGCCGGGCGCGAGACCCCGAGCACGTCGGCGACCTGCTGGTGGGTAAGTTCGAATTCCTTGACCAGCCGCTGCATCGCCTGCGCCTGCTCGATGGCGTCGAGATCCTCGCGCTGGAGATTCTCGATCAGCGCCATGGCGGCCGCCTGGTTGTCGTCGATCTCGCGAACGACGGCCGGGATATGATCGAGGCCGGCCTGCTGCGCGGCGCGCCAGCGGCGTTCGCCGGCGATCAGTTCGTATTCGCCGGAACGGCGGCGCACCACCACCGGCTGGATCACGCCCTGGGCGCGAATGGAGTCGGCCAGCTCGGTCAGGGCGGCCTCGTCGAAACGGGTGCGCGGCTGGAACGGGTTGGGACGGATGAGATCGACCGCCAGATCACGCAGCTGCGCGCCGGCCTGTTCGGCGGGACGCTCCGCGGTGCCCAGCAGGGCATCCAGACCGCGCCCCAATCCCTTGCGTTTCGTGCTCATGCAAATACGCCTCTGTGTCCCGGTTCGTCAGCCACGTTCCCGGCCGGGAACCCCTTGCCGCAGGGCGGCCGGCTTGGAGAGCTTGCCGCGCTTGCGAGCCCGCTTGACCAGTTCGCGGGCCACGTCGGCATGCGCCTCGGCGCCACTGGAGTTCTTGTCGTAGAACATGGCCGGCAACCCGTGGCTGGGCGCCTCGGCCAGGCGCACGTTGCGCGGCACCAGCGCATCGAAGACACGGTCGCCGAAGTGCTGGCGCAACTGCGCGCTCACGTCCTGGGCGAGGCGGTTGCGCGCATCATACAGTGTGCGCAGCACCCCGGCGATGCCGAGATCCGGGTTCAGCGCGACCCGCACCTGCTCGATCGTATCCAGCAGGGCGGAGAGTCCTTCGAGGGCGAAGTATTCGCACTGCACGGGGATCAGCACATCGTCGGCCGCGGCCAGGCTGTTGATGGTGAGGGTGTTCAAGGCCGGCGGGCAGTCGATCAGGATGAAGTCGTAGTCGTCGACCAGCGGCGCAAGCGCCTGGCGCAACTTGGTTTCGCGACCGATGCGCGTGACCAGCTGGAACTCGGTGCCGGCCAGGTCGATGGTCGCGGGCAGCAGGTCGAAGCCGCCCGGGTCGGTCGGCAGTATCGCCTCGGCCACGCCGATTTCCTCGAGCAACACTTGGCCGACGTGACGCTCGATCGAGCGCTTGTCGTAGCCGGAGCTGACGGTGGCGTTGCCCTGCGGGTCCATGTCGACCAGCAGCACGCGCCGACCAAATGCCTGCAGGGCCGCGGCCAGGTTGACCGCCGTGGTGGTCTTGCCAACGCCGCCCTTCTGGTTGGTAATCGCCAGCACCCAGCTCATGCAGCACCCGCCCGTTCGACGACCAACAGGTGGCGTTCGGCATCGAGGTCGGGAATATCCAGTGCGTGCCTGGCGGTGACGACAAACCCATCCGGCAGGGCGTCGAGCTCCTGCGGATCGAGCCGACCCTTCATGGCATACAGGCGCCCGCCATCCGCGAGCAGCGGGGCGCCGAGCCGAACGAAATCGGCCAGTGCGGAAAACGCCCGCGAGATCACGCAATCAAACCGATCGGCCGGATCGAGGTGCTCGACGCGTTCGCGTCGCACGGTGACGTTGCCCAGCCCCAGCTCGCGCTGGGCGGCCATGGCGAAACGCGTCATCTTGAGATTCGAGTCGACCAAGGTGACCTCACTGTCGGGGCGACAAACCGCCAAGATCATACCCGGTATGCCCGGACCACTGCCAATGTCGAGCAGCCGCGGACAGGCCGGCAGGTGGGGGAGCACCGCCAGGGAATCGAGCAGGTGGCGCATGACCATCGACTCGGGATCGCGCACCGCGGTGAGGTTGTAGGCGCGGTTCCAGCGGGCGAGCAGCTCGAGATAATCGATCAGGCGCCGCCCCACGTCCGGCTCAAGCGAGAGCCCGAGCCGATGCACGCCATCGAACAACTGGTGCTCGAGCCGGTGGCGTTGCTCGTCGGATAGCGCCGCGGGCATGCGATCAGGCCGAGCGGGCCAGCTGGCCGCGGCGCTTGAGGTGCACCAGCAGCAGGGACACCGCCGCCGGGGTCACGCCCGGGATGCGCGCGGCCTGGCCAACCGTGGCCGGACGCTGCTGGCTAAGCTTGTCGCGCACCTCGTTGGACAACCCCGGGATCTCGGCGTAGTCGAGCTCGGCGGGGATCGCCTCCTGCTCCTGCTTGACCGAGCGGGCGACCTCGTCGCGTTGCCGGTCGATGTAGCCGGCGTACTTGGCCTCGATCTCGAGTTGCTCGATCACCGCCGGGGCGGGCATGGAGGCAGGCGCCAGTTCGTCGACCGCGGCGATGGCAGAGTAATCGAGCTCGGGTCGGCGCAGCAGGTCGAGCGCGGTGACGTTGCGCGAGATCGACCCCTCGAGCTTGTCCGCGGCCGGGTGCCCCGGGTGGACCCAGATATCACCCAGCCGGGCGCGCTCGACCTCGATCGCCTCCAGCTTCTCGTTGAAGGCCCGCCAGCGGCGCTCGTCGACTAGGCCCAGCTCACGACCAATCGCGGTCAGCCGTTGGTCGGCATTGTCCTCGCGCAGCATCAGGCGGTATTCCGCCCGGCTGGTGAACATGCGGTAGGGCTCGAGCGTGCCCTGCGTGGTGAGATCGTCGACCAGTACGCCGAGATAGGCCTGGTCACGGCGCAAGGTGAGCGGATCACGATCGAGCACGCGCGCCGCGGCGTTGGCCCCGGCCATCAGCCCCTGCGCGGCGGCCTCCTCGTAGCCGGTGGTGCCGTTGATCTGCCCGGCAAAGAACAGGCCGTCGATTGCCCGGGTCTCGAGCGTGGGCTTGAGGCCGCGCGGATCGAAGAAGTCGTACTCGATCGCGTAGCCCGGGCGCGTGATGTGCGCGTTCTCGAAGCCGCGTATCGAACGCACCAGTTCCAGCTGCACATCGAAGGGCAGGCTGGTGGAGATGCCGTTGGGATAGACCTCGTGCGTGTCCAACCCCTCGGGCTCGACGAAGATCTGGTGCGAATTCTTGTCGGCGAAGCGGTGGATCTTGTCCTCGATCGACGGGCAATAGCGCGGGCCGATGCCCTCGATCTCGCCGGTAAACATCGGCGAGCGATCGAGTCCACCGCGAATGATCTCGTGGGTGCGCTCGTTGGTGTGCGTGATGAAGCAGTCGACCTGGCGCGGGTGCTCCTCCGGCGAGCCCATGAAGGAGAACACCGGCGTGGGCGTGTCGCCCGGCTGGGCCTGCATCTGGCTGAAATCGAGGCTGCGGCCATCGAGGCGCGGCGGCGTGCCGGTCTTCAGTCGCGCCACTCCCAGGTCGAGCGAGCGCAGGGTGTCGGCCAGCTTCTTCGCCGGCGGGTCGCCGGCACGACCGCCTTCGGAACGCTCCAACCCGACGTGGATCTGCCCGGCGAGAAACGTACCCGCGGTCAGAACCACCGACTCGCCCAAGAATTCGATGCCGCCGGCGGTGCGCACGCCCGTGACGCGATCGCCATCGAGGATCAGGTCGTCGACGGCCTGCTGGAAGATAGTCAGGTGCGGCTGGTTTTCCAGCATGTACCGGACGGCGGCCTTGTAACGCACGCGGTCGGCCTGGGCACGGGTGGCCCGAACGGCCGGCCCCTTGCGGGCGTTAAGGGTGCGGAACTGGATGCCGCCGAGATCGGCGGCGTGCGCCATCGCCCCGCCCAACGCGTCGATTTCCTTGACCAGGTGGCCCTTGCCGATCCCGCCGATGGCGGGATTGCAGCTCATCTGGCCGAGCGTCTCGACGTTGTGGGTGACAAGCAAGGTTTCCACGCCCATGCGCGCGGACGCCAGCGCCGCCTCGGTGCCGGCATGGCCGCCGCCGATGACAATCACCGGGAATCGATCTGGATAACGCATGGAAACCTCCTGCCGCCAACACGGCTAATCACCCCCGGCACGAAATGGGGTACGGCGAGGGCGCGGCAGTATAACGGAAACCGCTGTCAAATCCAGCAGTTATCCCCGCCATCACGCCGCGCCGACCACCTCCGGATCACCGCGCTCGAAGGCCCGGCGCAGGCGACTCACGCCACCACGAAACGCGCGGGCATCGAAGCCGGCGCGCTGCATCCGCTCGGCAAGCAGCGGCGCGTTCGCCCCGCGCAGGCAGTAAAGCAGGTAGGGGCGATCCCGCGGCAGTGACTCGAAGCGCCGCGCGAGCTCGTCCGGCGGGTAATTGACCGCGCCGGGCAGGTGCCAGTCACGAAAACGCCGTGGCGGCTGGCAGTCGATGATCTGTGCATCGGCCGGGATGACATCGGCGAGGATATCGGGTTCAGTCAGATCCTCCACCGTCAACGCGGCGAGATCAATCTCGCGCGCCTCGGCCTCCGCCTGCTCGAGCAGCGTCTTGTCGAGCTGTGCCTCCTCGCGCTCGATGCGCCCGCGCCGACTGGCCACCAGCGGCTTGCTGTTCGACAGGGCGCAGAATTCGGGCACGCCCTCCGAGAGTTGGTAGGTGCCGATCCGGCGGGCGAGCGTCATGATCTCGCTCTTGTCGAAGCCGATCAGCGGTCGCAGCACGGGCAGCCCACTGGCCGAATCGATGCTGTTGAGGTTTGACAGGGTCTGCGAGGAGACCTGCGAAAGCGCCTCGCCGGTGACCAGCGCCTGGGCGCCGATGCGGTGGGCGATGGCTTCGCCGGCGCGATACATCAACCGCTTGAGGACCACCTGCCACACCTCGCCCGGCAACCGCTCACGCATGTCGGCGACCACCGGCAGGAAATCGACCACGAACAGCCGCGGGCGGTCGCCGATGGCCCAGTCGCCGGCCAGCCGGTGGGTGAGGCGCGCCACCATGTTCTCGTGGATCGCCCCACCGAGGTTGCAGAAGACGTAGTCGTTGCCCACGCCGCGGCGCATGGTGTACCAGGCGGCCACCGCCGAGTCGAAGCCGCCGGACATCAGCGTCACCGCGCGGTCCTGCACCCCCAGCGGCACCCCGCCCGGCCCGGGTTGGCGCCGGGTGAAGACCCAGGCGCCCGCCTCGACCAGATCGATCTCGACCCGCACCTCGGGCCGATCGAGATTGACCGTGCCGAACGGGTTGAGTGCCGCGCCCACCTGGCGTTCGACCTCACGGGTCGACAGGTGCGCGCCGCCATGGCGCTTGCAGCGCACCGCGTAGGTCCGTCCGCGCACGATCTCGGCAAAGCGCGTTCGCGCCGCCTCGACCAGCGCCGCCACGGTCGGCTCGACCACCGCCTCGACCGGCGAGTAGGAGGCCACGCCGAAGACGCGCTCAAGTCGTTCGGCGGCCACCTCGATCTCGCGGGTGCGCAGCAACAGCCGCCCCTGGTCGACGCGAAGCTCGTGCGGCACGCCGTCGAGGGCCACGCGCAGGTTGTTCATCTAGGATGTTGCGAAAGCGGCGGCGCGTCGGCCCCGACTTCAACTGCATTTCCGGGGCGGGCCGGACGATGATCAATTCAGGCCAGTCGGTTTCGGTCATAAACAGGTCAGGGTCTCGGAGCGAATGGAGCCAATGGCCGCGCCCCGCTTGCGCGAGGGGCACAGCCTGTGGACGGGGCAAGGCGAGCGAAGTGCCCGGGCCGATCAGGCGGGGCGATCAGACGTCGCCGAGCGCCTCCTGCATGAAGGGCGGGATGGCCAACAGACCGCGGTGCAACTCGCTGCGGTAAAAGCGGGTGGCGACATCAGCAGCCAGCGGGCGAATCTCGTCGAGCGAGCCGGTCTTGCGTGCCAGGGTGCCGGTGATCGAGCCCCCCGGATAGACCGGCTGCGGGAACAGTAGCGAGCGACGCTCGGCGAAGCCGGCATCCCGCATCGCGCGGTGGTAATCGATCATCAACGGCATGTGATAGAACGGTGATTCGCTCTGCCCGACCATGATGCCGTCGTCGCGCAACACGCGGTGGCAGTCGGCCAGGAAATCCGGGCCAAACAGGCCGGTGCCCGGACCGATGGGATCGGTCGAATCGACGATGATCACGTCGACGCTCGCGGTCGGCGCGTTACGCATCCAGGCCACGCCATCCTCGAAGCGCAGGTCCACGCGCGGGTCGTCGTTGTGGGCGGTCAGCTCCGGGAAGAAGCGCTCGGCGGCCCGGGTGACTGCCTCGTCGATATCGATCTGCACCACCGACTCGACTTCGCGGTGCTTGAGCACCTCGGTCAGCGTGCCGCAGTCACCGCCCCCGATGATCACGACGTGGCGCGGGGCCGCATGGGTCTGCAGCGCCGGGTGCGACATCATCTCGTGGTAGACGAAGTTCTCCAGCGACGAGAGCATCATGACCCCGTCGAGCCGCATCAAATTACCCCAATGTTGGGTGCGCCAGACCTCGAGGTGCTGGTAGGGCGTCTGCTCGTCGAGCAGTTTTTCCGTGGCGCGAATACCGAAGCGCGCCCCCATCTCCTCGACCGTCTCGTCGACCCACTGATACGGCTTGCCGGACATGACCCCCTCCCGTGATTCGCCTCGCCCCGACCCGATTCGGGGCCTCAGGCATGAGGCAAATGTGACAGAATACCAGCCGCGAGCCCCCGCGTGATTGATGACATCCGGCCTATATCCCGCCGGAACGGTTTCACGGTGGGCCGTCCTCTCGAATAACGACACACAATCAACACGGAACCTATCCCACCCATGAAAACCTGGCAGGACTCTCGACTTACCGCCTTTATCGTCACCCTCGGACTCGCCTTCATCGGCGCATTGGCCATCGGCCAGATCTACGACTACATCGACCAGCGGCTGCTGCAGTTTCTCGTCTCGGCGGCCGTCATACTGATCATCTCCCTGCTGGCCGGGTGGCTCGCCCCGCGTTCCGCCACATCCAGCCTGCGCCCCAAGGAAGTCGCGGTTGAGCACGAACCGGTCCGCGAGGCCGGCAAGGTCAAGTGGTTCAACATCGACAAGGGCTTTGGCTTCATCATCCGCGACAACGGCGAAGACCTGTTCGTCCACTTCCGCGCCATCAACGATGGCGGCGCGTCGCGCCTCGACGAAGGCCAAAAGGTCGAATACCAGATCGGTCAGGGCCGCAAGGGCCCGCAGGCCGAAGAGGTCGTCATTCTCGACTGACCGCATCGCCATCGACCTGGCCGCCCAGCGGCTCACAACAGGCCGGCAGGGTCTCGCGAATCGACTGCGCCAACACCTCCACGGCCTGCGGCCGCGAAAAACGCCGGCGGCTGGCCAGCGCAATGTCCCGGGTGGGCGTATCACTGGCAAACGGCAGGTAGCGCACCAACGCCTGCGTGCCCTCGTCCTGCGCCCAGGTCGAGGCGCAGGGCAGCACGGTGATGCCCGCGCCACTGGCGACCATCATGCGCATCGTTTCCAGTGAGCCGCCTTCCAGTGTGCGCTGCAATCGGCCGAACGCCCGGCCGTCGTTGCAGCGCGGGCAGACGCCCAGTACCTGGTCCCGAAAGCAGTGCCCCTGGCCGAGCAGCAGCAAATCGTGCTCGGCCAGTTGGTCGGGCTCGATCGCCTCTTGCCCGGCCAGGGGATGACCGACCGGCACCGCCACGGTGAACGGCTCCCGGTAGACGGGCTCGACCACCACGCCCGGCACCTCGAACGGCAGGGACAACACCACTACATCCACTTCGCCGCGCTCGAGCTGTTCGGCCAGGTCGGCGGTCAACCCCTCGGTGATCTCGATCGCCATCCTCGGGGCCAGTTGATGCAACCGGCCGATCAGGCGGGGCAGGAGGTAGGGACCGACCGTGTGGATCAGTCCCACGCGCAAGGGAGCGGCGAGCGGATCACGGCGGGTGTGGGCCAGATCTTCGAGGCGCTCCACCTCGGCAAGCACCCGCTCGGCCTGCTCGATGATCGCGCGGCCCTCGGCGGTGACCTGCACCTCGGAGCGACTGGCGCGTTCGAATATCTGCACCTCGAGCGAGGATTCCAGCCGCTTGACCCCGACGCTCAGGGTGGGCTGGCTGACGAAACAGCGCGCCGCGGCACGGCCGAAATGCCGCTCGCGCGCGACGGCGACCACGTAGCGGAGCTCGGTCAAAGAGGCCATGGAAGGAGGGTTCCTTTTGCGTCGTCGGGAAGGTCGGGCCATACTCCGTATGTTCGGCACGCCCGAGCGAGCTGCCGAGCGGCAGAATAGCACCGCAAGGCGCAGTCGCTTGAAAAGCGGCGTCAAGGGATGAACAATTGCCCGACAGGCATTAACAGTCACTGATATTTAGGAGTCATGCCGTGAGCGACAACATCGTCTACGTATCCGACGCGGATTTCGAAGCCCAGGTCATCAACAGCGACACGCCCGTGCTGGTCGACTTCTGGGCCGAATGGTGCGGACCCTGCAAGATGATCTCGCCGATTCTCGACGAGGTTGCCGAGGACTATGCCGGCAAGCTCAAGATCGCCAAGGTGAACATCGACGAGAACCCGGAAACCCCGCGCCAAAATGGCATCCGCGGCATTCCGACCCTGATGCTGTTCAAGGGCGGCAAGGTCGAGGGCACCAAGGTGGGTGCGGTATCCAAGTCGCAGCTGACCGACTTCATCGACTCGGCCCTGTAACCACCGGGGACACGGGAACCGACCCAATCTGCGCCGAGCGGGGCCGCCCTGTTTGGCAACTGGTCGGTTCTGTGCCAGAATCCCCGCCAATCAAGGGACTGCTGCACTCCATCCGTCCCGCTCTGCCCGCCCTGAGGTCTTAACGACCCAACGGCTGCAAGTCACTCGGATGCGTTCAGCGACTCCCTGAGACGACACATCCCTTCTGTCGTCCGGCCACACCTCGGTGGCCTACCGATCTCAGCATTTGATTTCTCCTTTCGACATCCCGTTGATTTTCCATCTGTGGCCCGCCGCGGTCCCCACGACGAATCCTCCCGAATGAATCTAACCGAACTCAAGAGCAAGCCCGTTCCGGAACTCATGGATCTGGCCCAGTCGATGGGGCTGGAAAACATCGCCCGGACCCGCAAGCAGGAGCTCATCTTCGCCCTGCTCAAGGCCCACGCGAAAACCGGTGAGTCGATCCACGGTGACGGCGTGCTGGAAATCCTCTCGGACGGCTTTGGCTTTCTGCGAAGCTCCGACGGCTCCTATCTCGCCGGGCCGGCCGACATCTACGTCTCGCCCTCGCAGATACGCCGCTTCAACCTGCAGACCGGCGACTCCATTAGCGGCTCGATCCGCCCGCCCAAGGACAACGAGCGCTACTTCGCGCTCTTGAAGATCGAGAAGATCAACTTCGAGAAGCCCGAGGCCTCCAAGAGCAAGATCCTGTTCGGGGATCTCACGCCGCTGCACGCCGAGCAACGCATGCGGATGGAGCGCGGCAACGGCTCGACCGAGGACCTGACCGCGCGGATCATCGACATCGTCTCGCCGATCGGCAAGGGCCAGCGCGGCCTGATCGTCGCGCCCCCGAAGGCCGGCAAGACGATGCTGCTGCAAAACATCGCGCAGAGCATTGCTCACAACCATCCCGAGTGCGATCTGATTGTGCTGCTGATCGACGAGCGGCCCGAGGAAGTGACCGAGATGCAGCGCACCGTGCGCGGCGAGGTAGTCGCCTCGACCTTCGACGAGCCGGCCCCGCGCCACGTGCAGGTCGCCGAGATGGTGATCGAGAAGGCCAAGCGCCTGGTCGAGCACAAGCGCGACGTGGTGATCCTGCTCGATTCGATCACCCGCCTGGCACGCGCCTACAACACCGTGGTGCCGTCCTCGGGCAAGGTGCTCACCGGTGGTGTGGATGCCAACGCCTTGCACCGCCCCAAGCGCTTCTTCGGTGCCGCGCGCAACGTCGAGGAGGGCGGCAGCCTGACCATCCTCGCGACCGCGCTGGTCGACACCGGCTCGAAGATGGACGAGGTGATCTACGAGGAATTCAAGGGCACCGGCAACATGGAGCTCCACCTCGACCGGCGCATCGCGGAAAAGCGCACCTACCCGGCGATCAATATCAACCGCTCCGGCACCCGTCGCGAGGAGCTGCTTACGGATGCCGAGGAACTGCAGAAGATGTGGATCCTGAGGAAATTCCTCCACCCGATGGGCGAACTCGAGGCGGTGGAATTCCTGCTCGACAAGCTCCAGCAGACCAAGACCAACAACGAGTTCTACGATTCGATGCGCCGCGGCTGACGCAGGCGTTCTTCGCTGAAACAAAAAAACCCCGGCCGG
>NZ_JBDODP010000060.1:0-780 GCF_044582135.1 Guyparkeria halopsychrophila
GAGGCGGTGAATCACCGTCGTCGCGAGGCGGTCCGGCTGCGGCTCGATGGCCTGACGGTGGCCCAGGCAGCCGAGCGGGCCGGGGTGAGTGCGCCGACCGTGACCGCGGCTTTCGCCGCGTTCAAGCACGGTGGCTGGCCGGCAGTGGACGTCGGTCGGCGCGGCCGACCACGAAAGGCGCAGAGCCAGGCGGGGCCAGGCATGGGCGAGGACATGGGGGCGGCCTTGCAGGCCGAGCTCCGTGAGTCCCCGGGGTGCTGCTGGGACGTGGAGCGACTGTCCGAGGCGCTCGAGCAGCGCACTGGTGCCCGCCCCGATGCCCGGGCGATCCGCCGGCACTTAACCGACTGGGGACTGGTGCCGCGCCGCGGTGCGATGCCGCGCGGCAAGACCGGCCCGACCGGCAAGTGCCTTAATTGGGCGAGTGCCCATGACGCCACCGTGCTGGTGGGCAGCTTGCGGAACGTGCCTGGTGAGATGCCGGTGGCGGGCGGCTACCAGTTGACCGCCCAGGATGCTCGGGGGCGACTGTGGTTCGCCCTGTACGCCGAGCCGCCCCGGGTAGTTAAC
Organism: Guyparkeria halopsychrophila; assembly: GCF_044582135.1. Classification (NCBI taxonomy): domain Bacteria; kingdom Pseudomonadati; phylum Pseudomonadota; class Gammaproteobacteria; order Chromatiales; family Thioalkalibacteraceae; genus Guyparkeria; species Guyparkeria halopsychrophila. The sequence continues at coordinate 571 of NZ_JBDODP010000060.1, forward strand.
TACGTCGCCTTCTGGCAGACCGTGGCCGAGCGACTCGGCAGCCCGCTGGCGATCGTTACCCGCGGCATCGCGGTGCAATCGCCAGCGCTGCAACAAGCGTTGCGCCCCCACCGTGACCGCCTGAGGGTGGTGGCACGCCCCCGCAGTTCACGGCCGTTAGCGCGGCGAGAGCCGAAACGAATTCAAGACAAGACCAGGAATGGGAACCAC
>NZ_JBDODP010000061.1:0-717 GCF_044582135.1 Guyparkeria halopsychrophila
GGATCGGGAACCGTGCATGGTGGGTAGTTTGACTGGGGCGGTCTCCTCCGAAAGCGTAACAGAGGAGCACGAAGGTTGGCTAAGCACGGTCGGAAATCGTGCGGTTAGTGCAAGAGCATAAGCCAGCTTGACTGTGAGACAGACACGTCGAACAGGGTCGAAAGACGGTTCTAGTGATCCGGTGGTTCTGTATGGAAGGGCCATCGCTCAACGGATAAAAGGTACTCCGGGGATAACAGGCTGATACTGCCCAAGAGTCCATATCGACGGCAGTGTTTGGCACCTCGATGTCGGCTCATCACATCCTGGGGCTGAAGCAGGTCCCAAGGGTATGGCTGTTCGCCATTTAAAGTGGTACGCGAGCTGGGTTCAGAACGTCGTGAGACAGTTCGGTCCCTATCTGCCGTGGGCGTTGGAGATTTGAGGGAATCTGTCCTTAGTACGAGAGGACCGGGATGGACGAACCTCTGGTGTTCCGGTTGTCACGCCAGTGGCACTGCCGGGTAGCTAAGTTCGGATTGGATAACCGCTGAAAGCATCTAAGCGGGAAGCCAACCCCAAGATGAGATCTCCCCGGGGCTTCGAGCCCCCTGAAGGGCCGTGGAAGACCACCACGTTGATAGGCGGGATGTGGAAGTGCAGCAATGCATGCAGCTAACCCGTACTAATTACCCGTGCGGCTTGACCATATAACGCCAAAGCGACACACACGGATAC
>NZ_JBDODP010000062.1:0-688 GCF_044582135.1 Guyparkeria halopsychrophila
CAACCGGCGGGGGTTTCGTGATTCCCTCGTGACGTGGAATCGGTACTGGTGGCTATGGGTGCCATCGAAAGAAAGCGCTCAAGCGGCACTGCAGCGGTCTTTCGTGCAATGCGAACCCGATTGGTCCCCACTCTAGCCCCCACTTATGTCAGCGATTGCAAATGTACCGGGAAGGGAACACGAGGACATAATGGCAGAAACTGTAAGTGCAGCCGGCGCGGACGACAGAGCGGCAAGCCGACTTGCTGCTTGATGTTGCCGTAACCATTTACCACTACGTACGCGGAAACAGCCACCGGCACGCCCGGGTTTCTGCCAAAAACTTGCTTGCGTTGAGTTCAAAATTGAATGTGGAAAGGGTGGCCCCCGGTTAAGTCTTGCCACGCCTTGCCGACTTAGCCTTTCGGCTGGTCCGCCATCAGTTGCTTCATCGCCGCTTTCGATTCTTTGCGCAGCGATTCGATCTCGGATGGCGTCAACCGACAAGGCGTTACGGAAGTGTCCCGCTTCGCCCTGCGTGAGTGTTTCGATTCTATATCCGAAGTCTTGTTGTGGGTTTCGCCCATGTCTCTCACCGTGACTTCCTGCTGGATTGGATTTTCATAGCCTCAATGATAGCTGAACAGCCTGTAGCACCTCACCTTGTCAGCGGCGCGGTCCCAGGGATCGAGGTTGGTAAGTTAGACAG
>NZ_JBDODP010000064.1:0-604 GCF_044582135.1 Guyparkeria halopsychrophila
GCGGAAGCGCACCTTCTTCATCATCGGCACCTCGCCCTCGTTGAGGGGCATGCGCTCGTCGTCGACCATGATCAGCGTGCCGTCGCGCTCGACCACCGGGCGTTCGGCGGAGTAGTACAGCGGCACGATCGGAATGCCTTCCAGGTAGATGTACTGCCAGATATCCAGCTCGGTCCAGTTCGACAGCGGAAAGACGCGAATGGACTCGCCCTTGTGCTTGCGAGCGTTGTACAGCTTCCAGAGCTCGGGACGCTGGCCTTTCGGATCCCAGCGATGCTGCTCGGTGCGGAACGAGAAAATCCGCTCCTTGGCACGCGACTTCTCCTCGTCGCGACGCGCCCCACCGAAGGCGGCGTCGAAGCCGTACTTGTCAAGAGCCTGCTTGAGCCCTTCGGTCTTCATGACGTCGGTGTGAATCGCCGAGCCGTGCGTGAACGGGTTGATGTCCTTCTCGACGCCTTCCGGGTTGGTGTGGACCAACAGGTCCATGCCGACTTCCTCGGCCATCTTGTCCCGGAACTCGTACATCGCCCGGAACTTCCAACGGGTGTCGATGTGCATCAGCGGAAACGGCGGCGGCCCCGGGGCGAAGGCCTTGCGCGCA
>NZ_JBDODP010000065.1:0-604 GCF_044582135.1 Guyparkeria halopsychrophila
ACGGAAGCGCACCTTCTTCATCATCGGCACCTCGCCCTCGTTGAGGGGCATGCGCTCGTCATCAACCATGATCAGCGTGCCGTCGCGCTCGACCACCGGGCGTTCGGCGGAGTAGTACAGCGGCACAATTGGAATGCCTTCCAGGTAGATGTACTGCCAGATGTCCAGCTCGGTCCAGTTCGACAGGGGAAAGACGCGAATCGACTCGCCCTTGTGCTTGCGGGCGTTGTAGAGCTTCCAGAGCTCGGGGCGCTGACCTTTCGGATCCCAGCGATGCTGCTCGGTGCGGAACGAGAAAATGCGCTCCTTGGCGCGGGATTTCTCCTCGTCGCGGCGGGCCCCGCCGAAGGCGGCATCGAAACCGTACTTGTCGAGGGCCTGCTTCAAGCCTTCGGTCTTCATGACGTCGGTGTGAATCGCCGACCCGTGCGTGAACGGATTGATGTCCTTCTCGACGCCTTCCGGATTGGTGTGGACCAGCAGGTCCATGCCGACTTCCTCGGCCATCTTGTCGCGGAATTCGTACATCGCCCGGAATTTCCAGCGCGTGTCGATGTGCATCAGCGGGAACGGCGGCGGCCCCGGGGCGAAGGCCTTGCGCGCC
>NZ_JBDODP010000066.1:0-599 GCF_044582135.1 Guyparkeria halopsychrophila
GATCCAGGATCGGCGACAGGTAGAGACGTTCGCCTCGGACCTTGAACTCGGTCACGTCCGTGACCCACCTGTGATTGGGACGATCCGTTTCGAACTGCCGCTGCAATCGGTTCGGCGCCGTCACACCCTCTTCACCACGATAGGAGCGGTAACGCTTCGGTCGGAGGCGGCAGGCCAGCCCCAGGCGGCCCATCAGGCGTTGCACTGTCTTGTGGTTCAGCGGATGGCCCTGACGGCGCAACGTCCAGGTGATGCGGCGGTAGCCGTAGCGCCCCCGGTGCTGATGGAAGATGGCGGCGATGCGCCGCTTCTCATCGGCATAGCGGTCTGGCCGGGCAGCGGCCCGGCACCAGTAGTAGTACACGCTGCGGGGCATTCCGGCCGCCTTGAGCAGCCACTTGAGGGCGTGCCTTGGTCTCAGTTCGGTGATCAGCCGCGCTTTTTCTTCTCGACGGATCGCTTTTCCTGAGCCAAGGCCTTCAATTTTTTTAAGTACGCATTCTCCGCTTCCAAATACGCCAAACGTTCATGCAACTCGTCCGTCGTCATGTTTTCCGGCGCCTTGGGGCGCTGGGCAAGCGGCGGCGAATGGGACTTGC
>NZ_JBDODP010000067.1:0-594 GCF_044582135.1 Guyparkeria halopsychrophila
AGGCTACTTCTAGGCGGCCCACCAGGCTCGTATTGGCGCGTACAGACATAACAGACAGGTTTTTGGGACATGGCACACGCATCGGACTTGATCGCCTCGGACATCGGGGCCTATCTAAAATCACACGAGAACAAGGGGCTGCTGCGGTTTATCACCTGCGGCAGCGTGGATGACGGCAAGAGCACCCTGATCGGACGATTGTTGTTCGAATCCAAGCTGTTGTTTGAGGACCAGCTAGCCGCGGTGGAGGCCGACTCGAAGAAGTACGGCACGCAGGGTGGCGAGATGGATTTTGCGTTGCTGGTCGATGGCCTGGCCGCCGAGCGCGAGCAGGGCATCACGATCGACGTGGCCTACCGCTTTTTCTCCACCGACAAGCGCAAGTTCATCGTCGCCGACACCCCGGGCCACGAGCAGTACACCCGCAACATGGTTACCGGCGCCTCGACCGCCGATGCCGCCATTCTGATGGTTGACGCCCGCCAGGGCGTGCTCACCCAGACGCGCCGCCACAGTTTTTTGATGCACCTGATCGGCATCCGTCATGTGGTGGTGGCGATCAACAAGATGGACTTGGTCGATTATTCGCAGGAG
>NZ_JBDODP010000068.1:0-530 GCF_044582135.1 Guyparkeria halopsychrophila
CCCGGCTTGCAGAGTACCTGGCCACGCTCGACGTCGTCGCGCTTGGTGCCGCGCAGCAGTACGCCGATGTTGTCGCCCGCTTGACCCTGGTCCAGCAGCTTGCGGAACATCTCGACGCCGGTGACGACCGTCTTGACGGTGTCCTTCAGGCCGACAATCTCGATCTCTTCGCCCACCTTGACGATGCCGCGCTCGACACGACCGGTCACCACGGTGCCGCGACCGGAGATGGAGAACACGTCCTCGACCGGCATCAGGTACGAGCCGTCGATGGCGCGATCCGGCTCGGGGATGTAGCTGTCCATGGCCTCGACCAGCTTGACGATCGACGGCGCGCCGATCTCGCTGGTGTCGCCTTCCAGCGCCTTGAGGGCCGAACCGGTAACGATCGGGGTGTCGTCACCCGGGAAGTCGTACTGGCTCAGCAGGTCGCGAACTTCCATCTCGACCAGTTCCAGCAGTTCCGCATCATCGACCATGTCGGCCTTGTTCAGGAACACGACGATGAACGGGACGCCAACCTGACGCGA
>NZ_JBDODP010000069.1:0-461 GCF_044582135.1 Guyparkeria halopsychrophila
TGTCGGCATCGACGGTGCCGGTGAATTCCTGGCCGCCGACGGTCAGGGTGACGGTGTCACCCTCGCTGGCATCCCCACCGACCGAGCCGGTAATGCTGATGGCTTCCTGGCCGGCCTCGTCGCCATCGATGAGGTCATCGCCGGTGACGGGATCGATGGTGATGGTGGCCGAGGCCGCGGTGTCGACGCCGTACTCACGACCGGCGCTGGCGGTGAAGTCGTTGCCGGCGTCATCGCTACCGGTGACCGTGGCGCTGACCGTGTCATTTGCAGCCAGCAGGCTGCCCGGCACGTCAATGGCGTAGTTGTTGTCGGCATCGACGGTGCCGGTGAATTCCTGGCCGCCGATCGTCAGGGTGACGGTGTCGCCTTCGCTGGCATCACCACCGACCGAACCGGTGATGCTGACGGCTTTCTCCCCGGCCTCGTCGCCATCGACGAGGTCATCGCCGGTGACGGGA